>NZ_JBQIOP010000007.1:0-110776 GCF_056822245.1 Petralouisia sp.
AAAGGGGGCTTCTGCAGTTCCGTCCGTATCCAAACATAAAAAATCCTTGACTTTTAAATCTTACTGTTGTAATCTTTATAAAGAATATTACAACAGTAAGATTTATTTTTTTGCATTAAAGTCTTACTACTGTAATATTAAAAATCCGTTCCGGAAAATACATACCCCATACAAAAAACAGAAAGGATAGATCAAATGTTAAAAAACCTCAGCTCCAGGATTTTTCACAGTATTAAGAAAAGTCAGAATACCAGGCTTTTTGCCTTAATTCTCGTATTTGCGGTTCTTTTTTCTTTTCTGCTCCATCGCCTGTGGGAGCTGCAGATTGTAAACGGGCAGAAATATGCCAGAGATTATGAACTGAAAGTCACCAAAACCGTTAGAGACTGCAATACCAGAGGGATGATTTATGATCGCAATGGGGAGGTTCTGGCATATAATGAACTGGTTTATACGGTTACGATGACAGATGAAGGTGTGTATGGTTCCCAGCGGGAGCATCAATTGGCCTTAAACAGCATGATTTACCATGTAATGAAAAAACTGGAGAAAAATCAGGAAGAGCTGACACAGGGATTAAGCATTACCGTGGGTTCCGGCGGCAGTTACGAATATACGGTGACGGGAGTGGAACTGCTGCGGTTTCGGGCGGATGTGTTCGGCAAAGCCAATCCTGAGGAGCTGACGGAGCAACAGCAGAAGATGAGCGCAGAAGAGATGGTTCAGTACCTTTCAGAAAATAAAAAATTTGCGCTGTACGGGGAGGGAACCCACAGTTACTCCCAAAAAGAATTAAAGGCATACGGCTTGCCGAAGACCTATTCCAAAAAGGAAATTTTGACAATCCTTGGAATCCGCTACCTTTTGTCCTTAAATTCCTATAAAAAATATGTGCCCGTAGTGCTTGCCAGGGACGTATCGGAACGGACCGTGGCATATATCTATGAAAATCAGCCCTCCCTGCCTGGGATTTCCATTGGCGAGGAGTGGAATCGGGTGTATGAGGGCGGGGAAGCTTTTTCCCATATTCTTGGATACACTGGGAAAATTTCACCGGAAGAACTGGAAAAATACGGGGATTCGGACGGGAAATATACAGCAGATTCGGTGGTTGGGAAAGCGGGAATGGAACAATACCTGGAAGAACAGCTTCAGGGCCGGGATGGAGAACGCCGGATTATAGTGAATAATGTGGGAAAAATTGTGGGACAGCAGCAGGTGCTCCGGGAAGCTGAAAGCGGCAGAGATGTGTATCTCTCCATTGATAAAGAACTGCAGATTGCAGTATATCAGATCCTGGAACAGAACCTGGCGGGAATTCTGGCGGGAAATCTGATTGATGAGAAGGAATTTGACAAATCCGCAATTTCAGACGCCACAGAAATCCGTATCCCAATTTATGACGTGTACCGGGCATTGATTGAAAATGAAGTGATTTCCCTGGAAAAGCTAAAAGATTCAGATGCATCGGAATTAGAGCGGAACATGGCGGAGCTGTTGGCGGACAAAAAAGAAGAGACAATAAAAATGCTGCAGGCAGAATTGTTGTCAGAAGATACCGCGTGCAGTCAGCGGTCGGAAGAGCTGCAGGAATATCTTTTCTACATTGCAGAGAAAACAGGTATGCTGAATGAAGAAGCCATCGACAAAGAAGATGAGATATATCAGCGGTGGAACAGCAAAAAAGAAATCAGTGTAAAAGAATTTTTCAGCCATGCCATCGAACAGGGGTGGGTGACAGAAGGGTTTGTGACCCGGAAACAGGGGTATTTTACCATAGATGAGAGGTATCGTCTGTTGGCGGAGGCCATCACCGAAAAACTGGAACATGACAGTGAATTTGAAAAAATACTGTTTCGGCGGCTGGTATTTGAGGACAAGATTTCAGAAAGAGATTTGTGCCTGTTGCTGTATGAACAGGAAATATTGTCAGATACAGACAAAGAATACGGACAGCTGATGTCAAATGCCAAAGAGCCTTTTGCATTTATCAAAGAAAAGATAGAGCATCTGGAGCTGACGCCCGGGCAGCTGGCCTTAGACCCCTGCTCTGCGTCGGCGGTTGTGGTACAGCCGGAAACAGGAAAAGTACTGGCGCTGGTTTCTTATCCGGGGTATGACAACAGCCGTCTGGCAAATCAGATGGATTCCGCCTACTATCAGAAGCTTTTGAAGGATAAGTCTCTGCCCTTATATAACCGGGCCACGCAGCAGCTTACGGCTCCTGGTTCTACTTTTAAGCCGGTTACCATTGCGGCCGGACTGCAGGAAGGAGTCATAGGGGCTGATTCTTCCGTATTCTGCGACGGGGTATTTGACAAGGTGGAGCCCAGTTTGAAATGTTGGAAGCATTCCGGACATGGAACTGTGGCGAACGCGCCGGAGGCGCTGCAGTTTTCCTGTAATGATTATATGTGTGAAATCGCCTATCAGATGGGAACAGCAAAGAACCCGGAATATGCGGACAGCCTGGCGCTGAAGCGGCTGCGGGAGTACTCAGAGCTGTTCTGTCTGGATAAAAAGTCCGGAATTGAGATCGCAGAGTCTAAACCTCACGTAACAGACGCTTACGGCATTCCTTCCGCCATCGGACAGGGCACCCATAACTATGCAACTATTCAGCTGGCAAGATATGTAAGCGCCATTGCTTCTAAGGGAAATGTTTTTTCCCTGTCACTGATTGAAGGGGAAACAGATGTTGCAGGGGAATTTGCACCCAAGGAAACCGTCATTGAAGAAAAAATAGAACTGCCGGATTCTGTGTGGCATACGGTTCAGTCCGGAATGCTTAAGTTTGCAGAGAATAACGCAGTCTTAAAGGATATGAAAATTGACGTTGCCGGAAAAACGGGAACTGCCCAGGAAGCGAAAAACAGGCCGGATCATGCCCTGTTTATAGGCTATGCGCCGGCAGAACAGCCGCAAATCACCATGGCAGTGCGGATTGCCAACGGATATGGCTCCTCCAATGCCACAGCCGTGGGAAAAAATATTCTGAATTATTATTTCGGCCTGGAGAGTCAGGACAAAATCATTACCGGCGAGGCGTCTCAGGCGTTGAATACCAGAACGGATTAATGGTAAAATCGCGGCAGGACAGAGGAACTGCCAGTGAATTCACAGAAATGAAACAGGAGGCATTTATGAAAAAACAGAATCATTTTGTAAAATTATTGGGATGTGTAATCATGTTCATACTTATTTTTAGCGGCTGTTCTGAAAATTTCAGTGATGAAAAAAAATCGGCAGAATCAGAAACAGAAGCCTTTGAGGAGGGAAAAGAGGAGGAACAGGAATCCTCAGAGAGTGAAAACAAAGAAAACCAGAAATCTTCCGAGCGTGAAAATGAAAATCAGGAACTTTCAGAAAGTGAAAATGAAAATCAGGAACTTTCAGAGGCGGCAGAAACAGAAGAGGACTGGTCAGAATATTTCGGCGGCCTTCATGGGGCTGCAGTTCTATACGATCCGTTGAACCGGCAGTTTAAGATATATAACCAGGAGCTTGCTGCAGCAAGACGGTCTCCATGCTCTACTTTTAAGATTATTTCATCCCTGACCGCTTTAGAACATGGGCTGCTTGATCCGGACGATTCCCTGCGTCAATGGAGCGGGGAAATGTTCTGGAATGAAAACTGGAATCAGGATAAGGATTTCAGGGGGGCTTTCCGCGATTCCTGCGTCTGGTATTTCAGGGAACTGACAGATGAGATCGGCCAGGAGCGGATGCAGGAAGAATTAGACAGACTTTCCTATGGAAACTGCGATAGCTCCGATTGGGAAGGGCAGCTGAATACCAATAACAATAACCGTGCTTTGACCGGGTTCTGGATCGAATCGTCGCTGGCGATTTCTCCCAAAGAGCAGACAGAGGTCATGGAGCGTATATTTGGAAAAGACTCTGTGTATTCAGAAGAAACAAAGAATGCGCTGAAAGAAGTAATGTTGTTGGAAGAATCACAGGAAACCGGCTTTTCCATATATGGAAAAACCGGAATGGGCAAAGTCCAGGGGATAGTTGCGGACGCCTGGTTTACCGGATTTGCCGAAACCCCTCAGGGGAACGTTTATTTTTGCGTGTATCTGGGCAGGACGGATGGCATGGAGGTATCCAGTGCAGTGGCCAGGGAAATTGCAGTCCGCCTGGTACAATATGAAATAGAATGAACAATCTATATTTCGATACACAGGAACTGCCGGATTGCCCTTTGGCTAAGCAAACCATTCATGGGCGTATTGTGTGGAAGCGAAATCCACTGCTTACGGAGACTTAGGAAGGAAGGCTTTCCTGACTTCCTTAGCCGCAGTTGGCAGTTAGTTCGCCGGAACGCTGCCCGGTTTGCGTGTCAAAGGGCAATCCGGTAGTTCCGTCCGTATCCAAATATAAAAAGTTCGCTGTAGTACTACAGTGTCAGACAAATTACTGCCAGATTTCCAACTCAGAGAGAATGGAAAAAGTCAGTTCTGCGGCGTCAGACCCGGCAGCAGAGGTTTCATGCTGAATGTTTGTGGCGAAGAAATAGGTATTGCCGTTTGCCTCAAGATAGCCGATAAACCATCCAAGGGTATTGCGGCCCTGTTCTCCTCTGGTTCCGGTTTTTCCGTAGACGTCCCCGCCGTCTGCGGCATACAGGTGAATGGATTCTTTTACGGCATTGACATTTTCCGGTGAGAAGCCAAATTGGTTTTTCTGAAATTTTTGCAGCAGCTCCACCTGTTCAATGGGAGAGATGCTTAAAGTGGAATCTGTCCAGTAAGTGGATATATCTCCGGTAACAGTCTGGCTGCCATAGCCTATTTTCTGAATAAAATCCCGGATTAACGGTTTGCCTGCCTGCCGGTCGATGGACTGGAAGTACCAGGTTACGGAATGCTCCATGGCAGAGTCCAGCGTCTGGTCACCATTCCAGGAGTCAAATGGGTAAGGCTTGCCGTCCCAGGCGATTCGGGAGTGCTCCGGGGAAATAATGCCGGCTTCCAAGCCCAGCAGCGCACTGTAGATTTTGTAGGTGGAAACAGGCGTAAGGCGTGTCTGAGCCTGCTCTTTATTGTAAATCTGCCATGCGTCATTTGCAGAATCATACAGAACGAAACTGCCGTCATATTCGCCGAAAGAAGCAGTTAAGTCAAGGTATGTAACGTTCTTTCCCTGTTCAGAAAAGAGGCAGCGGCTCTGATTTCCTGCCTGCAGAGACAGAAGCGGGAGAAAAGCAGCGCACAGAAGGGTCAGCAGCCCGCAGATAAGAAATCCCCGGAAAATTTTTCGGCGGGAGGCTTTCTGAAAAGTTGCAATGTGAAGCACCCGTTTTTTCATCTGCGCCATGCTTCCGCCCATACCGGAAACAAAAGGGAAGGGGGAACATGATATTTTTTCGGCAAAATTAATCAATGTGGTTCCGTAGTCGGCATAATCCTCTTTTCTCAGCATCCTTAAAACGGAAGCGTCGCAGGCCAGTTCCCCGTCGTTTTTCATTTCTTTCAGGGCATACCGCACAAAAGGGTTAAACCAATAGAATACGCAGGCGAGATTCATCAGAAGGTTTGCAAGGGCGTCTCTGTGCCGGTAATGGGAAAGCTCGTGAAGCAGCATATACCGCAGGTCTTTACGGCTGCAGCCGGAAATCAGAAAAATCGGCAGGTAAATGCGGGGACGGAAAAGTCCTGCAATCACCGGGGATTTCAAAAATGCCGTACTGTAAATGGGAATCTTTCTTGTGATGTTCATTTCTTCCAGGCAGCAATGATACAGGCTGCGCAGTTTGGGGTTCTGCAGTGGAAGGGCGGATTTTTTCAGGGCCCGGAAACGAAGGGCGGATGTTAAAAGAAACAGGCCCATGGCGAACATCCCTGCAATCCATAAAATCCACAGCAGGAGCCCCACGGCGGAGGGAGTGTTTCTGCTGACGGTGATACTGAAATCATTCATCCAGTCTGTCTGGGCTGTCTGAGGAATCGGGGCGGTGTTTTCTGCGGAAGCTGTGTCGGGGGAGGCGGAAGTCTGGCTGAACCAGGAAAAAACCTGCAGATTTCCCAATTGCCCGGCAGGCAGGAAGGGGACTGTCAGCAGGATAAGCAGAAGAAACCCAAGATTATACTGCATACGGCTGGTAAGGCTTTTGCGCAGCAGGAATTTGGCTGTCAGAAGCGCTCCGGCGATGATACTGATAAAAATATTGCAGATAAGAAAACGGATGATGAAAGCTTCCATGTCAGTTTCCCCCTTTTGGAGAATTTTTGTCCAGAAGAGAGCGCAGCGCGCTTAGTTCTGTTTCTGAGAGCCTGTCATGCTCAAGATAGGCCGAGAGCATGGCGGAAATGTTGCCGTTGTAGAACCGTTTCAGGAAAGAGCTGCTTTCCTGGCCAATGTACTCGTCCTCACTGACCAGAGGAGTATAGACAAACATTCTGCTGTGCTTTTCATAGGTCAGGGCGCCTTTCGTCACCAAACGCTTGATGAGCGTCTGGATGGTTTTCGGGCTCCAGGATGTGGTTCTCACCAGTCGGTCTGTGATCTCATTGGTGCTGATGGGAGATTCTTTCCAGACAATTTTCATAACTTCAAATTCAGCTTCGGAAATCTGAGGCAGTTTTTTCAAGATAAATCCCTCCTAATCTTACGGATGTAATAAAAATATTATAAAGCAGCAAAAAAATTATGTCAATGGATTTTTACATGCGCCGGGGCAGCCGGACGGAAGGGTTGCTTTTTTCTGCTTTGCCGTATATGATTATTGCGGCGGGAACATATTACTCCGGCGGTTAAATATCGCAGTACTTTGCAGATTATATAAATTTTTTTGAAAATTTTTGTCACACAGCCAAAGAAAACGTGTCTAATCAGGTAGGAGGTAAAATGATGAAGAACAAAAACAAGGAAGAATTACAGGATTTAGTAAAGAAAGCCACCGCAGGGGATAAAAAAGCCCTTGAAGCTCTGGTGACGGAGGTTCAGGACATGGTATTTAATTTATCCCTGCGGATGCTCGGCACATTCTCAGACGCGGAGGACGCCGCACAGGATATTCTGCTGAAAATGATAACGCATCTGTCGTCGTTCCGGGGAGACAGCGCCTTTACAACCTGGGTGTTCCGCATAGCCGTGAATCACCTGAAAAGTTACAAAAAGCACATGTTTGCCCGTTTTGCGCCCAGCTTTGAATATTACGGAGACGATATAGAAAACGGAAATATCCAGGATGTGCCGGATTTGACCCAGAATGTGGAGAAGGAGCTTCTGGCGGAGGAACTGAAAATGTCCTGCACCAATGTTATGCTCCAGTGTCTTGATGCGGAAAGCAGATGTATCTTTATCTTGGGCACGATGTTTCAGATTGACAGCCGCATGGCAGGAGAGATACTGGAAATGACTCCGGAAGCCTACCGTCAGCGGCTTTCCCGCATACGCAGAAAAATGGCGGATTTTCTTGGAAAATATTGCGGAGAATACGGCCGTGGAAGCTGTAAATGCAGGGACAGGATCAATTATGCCATACAAAATCATCGGATTAACCCGATGCAGTTAGACTATGTGACAGCCACGGAAATTCCCGTTCAGACCATGAGGGATGTGAAAAACGCCATGGAAGAAATTGATGATTTATCACAGGATTTTTCCTTCTGTAAGCCTTATCAGTCTCCCCAGCGCACCAGGCATCTGATACAGGAATTTTTAGATTCCACGCAGCTTTCCGTTATCCGGAACTCATAAAGGAGAGGACAGAAGAATGAATACACAGGCAATTATAGATTATTTATCGGAATTAAGCATGAATAACAACCGTGAATTTTATCATGCCAACAAAGACAGATTTAAAATGGCAAATGCAGAATTTGAAGCATTCCTGCAGGCGCTGATACAGGAAATCGGAACGTTTGACAGCAGTATCCTGCATAACAATCCTAAAGATCTTACCTTTAAGATTGTCAGGGATACCCGTTTCAGCCATGATAAATCCCCTTATAATCCCGCCTTCCGCGCTCATATTTCCTCTAAGGGCAAATTGCCGGTTCCTGTGGGTTATTATCTTATGATAAAGCCCGGCAATCAGTCTTTTTTAGGCGGCGGCTTATTTGCGGATATGTTCAAGGACGCCACAAAGATGGTGCGGGATTACATCACGGACCATGGCCGGGAATGGGAAAAAATCATACATGAGCCGGAGTTTAAAAAACATTTCACGGTGCAGGGTACTGCATTGAAAAATGTTCCGGCAGGATATGAGAAAGAACATCCCCAGGCGGAGTACCTGAAATTTAAAAGCTGGTATCTGGAATATCCGCTGCAGGATGAGGAATTAAAGGACGCCGAAGCATTGCTTGCAAAGGCGGCAGAAATATTCCGGATCATGAAACCCTTTAACGATTATTTGAATCAGGCGCTTACGGGATTTCAGATGCCGAAGCGTTAAGTGATACACATCTTTTAGTCTGTTTCTGCTGATATGGTTTTGTGGGGCTGTCCCATTGAGATATTCTGGGCCGGATATAGGATGTCAGGAGGCAAAATGTATCTGTCTTTGCCGGAGTAATATTTAATGGGACAACCCCTTTTTATGATTGAAGGCCGTCAGGAGTTCGGCGTATTTCATGAATTCCTGGCTTCCGGCAACGCCGCATGAATCTCTTCGTATCCAGATATAAAACGTTTGCTGTAGCGCTAGTAACTGCAAATTTATAACGTTTCCATGAAATTTTGGCAGATTAATGCTATTTTTGGCAGTTAATCTGCTTTTTTTGAAGTTTGATTTAAATTGTTTAATAATTGTATTAAAATATAGCTGGAGGTTCACATGAAGTATAATAATAAACAAATTTTTCGTAAATCAAGTATTGACCGCGTTTCTTCTCACGAGCAGCTAAATGATTATATCCGCGTATCCAATCCGAGCGTATGGGTGATGCTGGCGGCAGTGATTGTTTTGGTGGCGGGAGTATGCGTCTGGGGAGTGTTCGGGCGTCTCGAAAGCAAGATCCTCTCCGCGGGGACATGCGAAAACGGCATTTTTATCTGCTATGTTACGGAGAAAGACGCCGCTAAGATTAAAACGGGAATGCTGGTAAGGGTAAGCGGGAATGATTTCGCTGTTTCTGAAATTGCCGAAAGGCCGATTGCCGTAAACGCGGATATGGATCCCTATTTGATGCATCTCGGAGGTTTTTCCGAGGGTGAGTGGAGGTATGAGATATTTGCAGATGTGGATATTCCAGACGGTACATACAAGACTGAAATCGTTACAGAAAGCGTATCGCCGATGTCGTTTATACTGAATTGAGAGGTGAGTCTGAAGATGGGTACGAAAAAGATAAAGCAGCCTGTCAGAACCGGCAAGGTGAAAGTTCCTGTGGTAATGCAGATGGAAACACTGGAATGCGGCGCAGCTTCTCTTACGATGATCCTTGCATATTATGGGAAATGGATACCCCTTGAGCAGGTACGCGCCGACTGCGGCGTATCGCGCGACGGTTCCAACGCAAAAAATATCCTAAAAGCAGCACGCAGCTATGGGCTGGCAGCAAAGGGCTATCGCTATGAGCCGGAGGGTTTAAAAGAGAATGGAAAATTTCCCTGTATCATTCATTGGAATTTCAATCATTTTGTAGTGTTGGACGGCTTCAAGGGCAGCAAGGCATACCTGAACGACCCTGCAAAAGGGAGTTATTCCGTGGCCATGGAACTATTTGACAAGTCTTTTACGGGGATTTGCCTGATGTTCGAGCCTGCGGAGAGTTTCGAGCCGGGCGGAGCCCCCAAAAGCATACTGAAATTTGCGAAAAAACGGCTGAAAGAGGCTAAAACAGCAATGGTGTTTGTGGCGCTGACAACGCTGATTACCGCTCTGTTGGGGATTATCACCCCGGCATTCTCACGGGTTTTCCTGGATAGGCTGCTTACCGGTGAAAACCCGGAATGGTTTTTGCCGTTTATTTTCGCGCTTGGAGGAATAAGCGTGATACAGCTTATTGTGGAATGGATCAAAGCTGTGTATTCGCTGAAGATAAACGGTCAGCTTTCGGCGGTGGGAAGCACCGATTATATGTGGAAGGTTCTTCGGATGCCGATGGAATTTTTCTCCCAGCGTATGGCGGGGGATATTCAGCAGAGGCAGAGAATGAATGCTTCGGTTGCCCAGTCATTGGCAGAGACTTTTGCGCCGTTGGCGTTAAACACGGTTATGCTGGTGTTTTATTTTGCTGTGATGCTTCGCTACAACCCGATTCTGACGTTGGTGGGGGTGGCCTCCATCGTAATCAATTTTGTGGTCTCGAGGATTATATCCAATAAGCGCATGAACATTACCCGGGTACAGATGCGTGATGCGGGAAAACTCGCAGGAGCTACCGTGGCGGGGATTGAAATGGTGGAAACCATCAAGGCCAGCGGCGCAGAGAATGGATTTTTTGAAAAGTGGGCGGGCTATCAGGCCAGCGTGAATACCCAGCAGGTGCGTTTTGAACGTCTTAATCAGTATCTTGGCATGATCCCTGAGCTTGTGTCGTCACTGGCCAATATCGCCGTACTGATACTCGGAGTTTATTTTACAATAGATGGGAAATTTACAGTGGGCATGATCATGGCGTTTCAGGGCTTTTTAGGTTCTTTTACCGAACCCGCGCAGACGTTGATTTCGGCGGGACAGACGTTCCAGGAAATGCGCGCGCAGATGGAGCGTGTGGAGGATGTGATGGAATACCCAACGGATGTGAATTGCAGCAGAGATGGGATTTCAGAGGATGCAAAGTACAGCAAATTATCGGGCAGCGTTGAACTTAAAAACGTCACGTTTGGTTATTCGCGTCTTGCCAAGCCTTTGATCAGGAACTTTAATTTGACCCTTAAAACCGGAAGCCGCGTGGCCTTTGTGGGCACATCAGGCTGCGGAAAATCCACGATGTCAAAGCTGATTTCGGGTCTTTACAAACCCTGGGAAGGCGAAATCTTATTTGACGGAAAGCCCATAGAAAAAATCGACAGAAGTGTTTTTACCGGATCGTTGGCGGTGGTGGATCAGGATATTATTTTGTTTGAAGATACAATCGCAAACAATATCAAAATGTGGGATGATTCGATAGAGGATTTTG
This sequence comes from Petralouisia sp., assembly GCF_056822245.1. Classification (NCBI taxonomy): domain Bacteria; kingdom Bacillati; phylum Bacillota; class Clostridia; order Lachnospirales; family Lachnospiraceae; genus Petralouisia; species Petralouisia sp. The sequence goes on from NZ_JBQIOP010000007.1 coordinate 11,079, forward strand.
AGGTAATCATGGCGGCCCGGGATGCGCAGCTCCATGAGGATATTATGCGGCGTGACGGCGGCTACAGTTACAAAATCACCGAGGGCGGCAAGGATTTTTCGGGCGGCCAGCGGCAGCGAATGGAGATTGCCCGTGTGTTAGCCCAGGATCCGACCATCATCATTCTTGACGAGGCCACCTCTGCGCTGGATGCAAAAACGGAATTTGAGGTTGTAAGCTCCATAAAAGACCGTGGGATTACCTGTATTGTTGTGGCCCATAGATTATCGACCATACGCGACTGCGATGAAATCATCGTGCTTGATAACGGGGAAGCTGTAGAGCGCGGAACACATGATGAGCTGTACGAAAGAGGCGGCGTTTACACACAGCTTGTAACAAACGAATAAAGGGGGTGGAAAAGGAGAATGGGATGGTTTGACGAACAGATAAAGCAGCGGAAACAAAACGATCAGGACGTTTTTACAGATGCCTTTATCAACATTGCCGGCGCAGTGGTGGGCAGTCATGTTTCAGCCGCGCTGAATGACGAGCGGCAGCAGACGAAAAACGCTTTTGACGAGATATTAAGATTTTATCATATAAATACGAAAGATATTCCCGACAATATCACGGACAGAAATGAACAGCTTGAATACCTGCTTCGCCCCCATGGAATCATGCGCCGCAGGGTAATGCTCTCGAAAGGCTGGTACAAAGATGCAATCGGAGTAATGTTGGGAATTCGTAAAAGCGATGGGATGGTTGTGGCGCTTATCCCCACGGGATTTTCAGGTTATCGTTACAGGGATATGGAAACAGGAAAACTTGTGAAAATAAACGGCAAAAACCAGGAGCTTTTCGAGGAAGAAGCGATAGCTTTTTACAAGCCGCTGCCGCTGAAAGCGCTTGGAATTTCGGATTTGATGCGGTATATTCTGGGAACGCTTTCCCCCGCTGATTTTGTGATGACAGGCGCGTCAGCGCTGGCGGTGGCGTTGATTGGAATGTTATCGCCGAAGCTTAATAACCTGCTGTTTTCACGTGTTATTGAGGACGGCAGCACACAGGTTTTGCTTGCGATTACGGTGTTTATGGTTTGCGTGACGCTCAGTTCCCTGCTGATAAACGGCGTGAAGTCGCTGATTATAGCGCGGATAAATACCAAAATGGGTATTTCGGTTCAGGCTGCAATCATGTCCCGCTTAATGTCGCTGCCCGCAGGGTTTTTCAAGAATTATAGTTCGGGAGAATTATCGGCGCGGGCGCAGTGCATCAATTCGCTGTGCCAGATGCTGGCGTCTGCAGTGCTGACGACAGGGCTTACGACTGTATTTTCACTTGTATATATATCGCAGATCTTTGTGTACGCGCCCGCGTTGGTGATACCGTCGCTTTTCATAATGCTTGCTACCGTGGCGTTTACAGTGATATCGGCATTGGTACAGATGAAGGTCAGCAAAAAAAAGATGGAGCTGTCCTCAAAAGAGAGCGGAATGTCCTATGCACTGATATCGGGCGTGCAGAAGATTAAGCTTTCGGGAGCGGAAATGCGTGCGTTCGCACGGTGGGGGAACCTTTATGCCGAAGAAGCGCGGCTTGCCTACAACCCTCCGATGTTCCTGAAGATAAACAGTGTTATTTCAAGCGCCATCTCGCTTGCAGGAACGATTATGATGTATTGGATTGCAGTATCGTCAGGAGTGTCCGTAGCGGACTACTATGCATTCAATACCGCTTACGGAATGGTTTCGGGGGCGTTTCTCTCGCTTGCGGGAATTGCGTTGACTGTAGCGCAGATTAAGCCAATTATGGATATGGTAGAGCCGATTTTGAAGGCAGTTCCCGAAATTTCCGAGGGAAAGCAGATGATTACGCGGCTTTCGGGCAGCATTGAGCTGAATAACGTTTCCTTTCGTTACAACGAAAATATGCCCCTTGTGATTGACGATCTGTCGCTGAAAATCCGCCCGGGGCAGTATGTGGCAATCGTGGGCGCAACCGGGTGCGGGAAATCCACGCTTTTGCGGCTTATGCTGGGCTTTGAGTCGCCGCAGAAGGGCGCCGTTTACGTTGATGGTAAGGATATTGCGGCGGTGGACTTAAAGTCTTTCAGGAGAAATATCGGCGTGGTAATGCAAAATGGCAAGTTGTTTACGGGAGATATTTTCTCGAATATTATCATATCTGCACCGTGGCTTACTATGGATGATGCCTGGCATGCCGCCGAATTGTCAGGCATTGCAGAGGATATTCGCCGTATGCCGATGGGGATGCACACAATGATTTCCGAGGGCAGCGGCGGAATTTCGGGCGGGCAGCGGCAGCGGCTGATGATTGCCCGTGCCATTGCGCCGAAACCGAAAGTACTGATGTTTGACGAGGCGACTTCAGCTCTTGATAATCTCACGCAGAAAACGGTTTCGGAATCGCTGGACAGTCTGAAATGCACGAGGATTGTTATCGCGCACAGGCTCTCTACCATCAAACAGTGCGACAGGATTCTGGTGCTTGATAAAGGAAAGATTATCGAAGACGGGACATATGAAAAGTTGATACAAAGGGGAGGTTTTTTCGCAGAACTAGTGGACAGACAAAGGGTTGACGATACCGCAGAATTGAGGGCCTGAAAATTTTTTGGAAATTTATTGGCTCTCGGCGGTTTTGATTCGTATAAAAGAACAAAGGCGCGAATCACGTCTATGATTATCAGTTTTTATACTGTAATCTGTAACAAAATGTAAAGGTAACTTAATATTAGGAGGAAAGCGCTATGGAAAAAAAAGACCTTATTGCAAAGGCAACACAGACAGAATTTGACGAAGAATTTATTGCAAAGGCAAAACAGGCAAACTCTGTCGAAGAGCTTATGGCTCTCGCAAAGGAAAATGGTTATCCGGTGAATGAGAAGGAGGCAGAGTTTTCAAATAAAAGTTTCACAAGATGGGCGAGTTATCGGATGATGAGCTTGACAATGTAGCAGGAGGCGGATGCAATCGTTGTAAATTCTGCGGAGGTGACCTTGACGCCGTCAAAGTAAAGCGTTATCCTCCAGATTTGATTTGCCCACACTGCGGCCAGTGGGGGAATTTCTAGTACATCGAAAATTAAATAACTGCTATATTCACGCAGGATATGCTTTCGAGAGTGCAGGACAAAAAACGCAGGCGTAGCGGGCTACGTTGAGGCTTTTTGTCCTGTGCTATCGGAAGTATAGACAAGTGAAAATGGCAGTTATTAATTATTCGATGTACTAGGTAATATCCGTATTTTGCGGCAGTTTCCGCAAATAATGATAAGGAGTGAATTGAGATGAGCCGGTACATATTAAATCCAGACATCGCCCTGCGCTCATGGCGGCTGGTGCCGTATGCGTATTACAGAAAGGGCGTCCGTTACGCGAAAGGATTGAAAAAGGAAGAGTTTGAATTCCTCTTGAAGTGCGACGGTAAAACGGAGCTTGAGGGAGAACTGCCGCTTGCGGAAAAATTTTTGGATATGGGATTTATTGCTCCTGCAAAGGATGAGAGTAACCTGTCTGAATGGCAAAAACACCTCGACTGTGACAACCGCTATTTTCCTGCAATGAGCTGGATGATAACAGGGAAATGCAATTATAACTGCCTGCACTGCTTCAACGCTGCCGATAACGCTCCCATAATGAGTGAGTGGACGCTTGAGGAAGCAAATAGGCTGATTGCGCAGGCGCAAAAGTGTGGAATCAATGCTTTTACAATTACAGGCGGCGAGCCTATGCTCCATAAGAATTTTTTTGAGATTGTGGAGAGTATTTATGCACACGGAATGTACCTTGAGGATCTGAACACGAACGGTTCTTTTCTTGACCAGACAGCATTGGAGCAATTTAGGAAAATCGGCTGTAATCCGCTGATTAAAATATCCTTTGATGGAATCGGGCATCACGACTGGCTCAGAAACCGCAAGGGGGCGGAGACGGACGCGCTTCGGGCAATTCGCCTGTGCGTGGAGAAGGGGTTTCGTGTAAAAGTGCAGACGAACGTTCATCGGCTCAATATCGAATCCATGTTGCCTACAGCGGAAATGTTAGACGAAATGGGTGTGGACGAAATGAGGGTGATCCGCACTTCAGAATCGCCGCGCTGGAAGGAAAATGCAGATGGTTCCTGCTTAGAGGTTGAGGAATATTACGAAAGAATGTTGGAATTTGCCGACAGATATTGCAAAAAGAGTCACAATATGACAATAGATATCTGGCAGTTTCTTACGGTGTTTCCACGAACAGAATCTTACCGCCTGCGCCCCGTTGAATACATTGCAGGAGAGTACCGGGACAGTATGCCCGTATGCCGTGGAAACAGGGGGATGGCTGCGGTTGCAGCAGACGGAAATGTCTACCCTTGTATGCAGATGTCAGGGTATTTTAGCGCGAAGAACAATTTCCTGGGCAATGTTAAAAAAGAGGGATTGCAGACAATTCTGCAAAAAGGAAGATATCTGAGCGAGGTCTGCACTACACTGGGGCAATTGTCAGAGAACAATGAAACCTGCGCGGTGTGTTCTTATTTCAAACACTGCGGGGGTGGCTGCCGCGCGCTGGCACTGGCGATTACAGGTGATAAATTTGGCATTGATCCTGCAAAGTGTCTATTTTTCCAAAAAGGTTGGCACAGGAAAATCGAGGAAACGCTGCGGGGTTGGAAAAATGTGGCGCCTATGGAGGGCGAATGATGGAGGAGAAATTACGGCGAGGCGCTGTCAGATGGAGAACTGGAACAGGTGAATGCCATCAGAAAAATAATATATCAGAAATAGCAAACATAGAGCTGCCGTTCATTGGCAGCTCTATGTTTGTACACATTGCTTCTGTAATATTCAATGTATGGAAAGTGGATCAGCAGACAGGTAAAATGATAAGGTATACAGCCGTTGGGTTTAACTTTTGATATTGACTTTCCGACATATGTGTCGTATAATACTTTCAGACACATATGTCGGAAAGTTGGGTTGCACATGAATAAGAGAGGACGGGAAACAAGGAAACATATTAAAAAATGCGCATGTTCATTATTTGCCGAAAAAGGCTTTAAACAGGTGACAATGAAGGATATTTGTGAAGCTGCACAATTAAGCCGCGGCGGTTTGTATGGCCATTATGAAAGCACGTGTCAAATTTTTCAGGAGATTATTGATGATATGACAGGGCAGCAGGAAAATGAAGTTGATTTAAAAATAAAACAGAATCAATCGGCTGTAACAATACTGAATGATATTTTATATAAATATGAGAAGGAAATGGTTGACAGCCAATCTTCATTAAGCGTGGCAATCTATGAGTATTTCAGCATTCATGATATTGCGCGCCAAAAGAACACATTATATGAACAATATTTAATCACTGCCAATACATGGAAAAAGCTGATGGAGTATGGAATTGCCAGGCAGGAGTTTCATGAGGTGGATATTGACGCTGTCTTTGATTTGATTGTATTTTCCTATCAGGGGGTGAGAATGTACAGTAAGCTGATGCCCATTAATGAAGAAATTCCTTTCAGAATCGCGAGACAAATCAGAAAAATTTTAGTAAGGAGTGATTGCAATGACAACCATATTTCATCGTTTTTACGAGAATAAAAATGCATTTATTAATCCCTGTGACGTTACAGAACCGCTTCCCGGTTTTCCGGAAGTATGCATCACAACATTTTCAGAAATCGCCATCAAAGACTTTGTGGAGAAACATACAGCCAACGTGATTGCGCATTTATATTCTGCAAATGGAAACATACCGATCTATGAAATAGAATATGCGGATAAAAAAATGGGACTGTTCCTTTCAAGAGTGGGAGCGCCCGCCTGCGCTGCCGGTTTAGAGGAGGTCATAGCTTTAGGAGCAAAGAAAGTGGTACAGTTTGGATGCTGCGGCATATTAAATCAGGCCGATGCAGATGGCAAAATAATTATTCCCTCCTCAGCTGTCAGAGATGAGGGAACAAGCTACCATTACATTCCGGGAAGCGAGGAAATCAGCGCGGACAGCTCCTCCAATGACATAGCGGTGCAGTATTTGAAAAAGCAGAAGATCCCATATGTAGTGGGGAAAATCTGGACAACCGACGCCCTTTACAGAGAAACCAAAGAGGCCGTGGAGGAACGTAAAAAGCAGGGCTGCATCGCCGTTGAAATGGAATGCTCCGCATGTCTGGCGGTTGCAAAATTCAGGAATATTTCCCTGCTGCAGTTTTTCTATGGGGCGGACAACTTAGATTCCGAGAAGTGGGAAATACGAGATTTGGCAGATTTTGGTTTAAGTCTGAATGATAAGTATATGACAATAGCTCTAGAATGCGGAAGCGCTTTTTAAAGAAAGGATAGAAAATTTTAATGGGCTGCCGCATAAGAAATCTGCTGACTTCATCTCGGTGGGAACGCTGTTTGCTTGAACTTGAGAAGCGGCTGAGATTAAGCCGGAGCAAGAAGGATGGCAATGAACAGATACGAACTCTTAAACCAGGAACGGGATGCAGAACTATGGATTAATACAATTTAACAGGGTGACAAAACAGTAAATAGTGTAAAACAGGCTTTTCAAGTGGGAAAATCCACTTGGAGAGCCTGTTTTGTTTTAACAGATCATTGGGTTTCGGGCAGTATACGAAGTCCGTACACCCCTTCCAAAGTGAACCTGCCCCTTTTAACGAAGCAGATGGACATTTATACGGAAAAAAATAGCAAATTGTACTGAAAAAAATACGAACCATTCCATACAGCTTAAATCAAAAATAATATTTGGTATAATAATTTGGCTATGGAAATGACATAGCGGAAGCTATATAGGACAGAGAGATTATGGCAGACGGAAAGCGAGGGAAAAATGGCATTGCAAAAAAGAACATTGTTTTTGACAGTTATCCTCTTTGTGATAGTTTGTTTGGGAGGATGCAAAAAGCAGGAGAATGAAAAAATCACCTCTATAGAGCAGCTTAACGAACCTGCCTGTACGATTGGTGTCCCAGAAGGCGGGGCAGGCATGTATATGGCGGAGAAATATCTTCCGAAAGCAGAGCACAAAACATTTTCCGGCAACACATCGGGGTATCTTGCTATTTCTCAGGGAAAGCTGGACGGCTTTGTATATGACCGTGTAATGATGGAATTTGCCATTGCCAGCGGACTTGAGGATGTGGAGCTTTTAGAGGAAAATTTGGGAGAGAGCATGGTTTGGCTGTGGGGATTTCACCCAAGAGCCAGATTAGTAATTTAAAGGATAAGGTGAACCTGTTTCTTGCAGATGCAAAGGCAGAGGGGACTTTGGATGATATGTACGATCGCTGGGTAAGCAAGGCGGAGAAAACCATGCCGGAAATACCTGTGCCCCAGGCGCCGGATTGTAAGATTAAAGTTGGAACTACAGGGACGGTTCAGCCTTTTAGTTACTATGAGGGGACGGAGCTTACGGGATATGATGTGGAGCTGATCTACCGTTTTGGCGCATGGTTAAATGCGGAAGTAGAAATTAAAATTTATGACTATGATGGGATTATTGCGGCAGCCGAGGCTGGTGACATAGACTGTATTATGGCGAACTTAAACGCCACCGAAGAAAGACGGAAGCATATTGAATTTTCAGATTGTGTGTATCCTTCAGAGACTGCCGTTATGGTACGGTCAGGACAGGAAGGGCAGAACAGAGAAACTTATAAGGAGCTTTCTGATTTTGCCGGGGCGAGGTTTGCCGCATTAAGCGGAGGAGTTTATGATAAGCTTTTGCAGGAAGTGATTGCAGGTGCGGAGAATTTTTCTTATTACAATTCGGTTCCTGATATCGTTGCGGCCCTCAAGGCAGGCCGTGTGGATGCAGGTACGCTGGATGAGCCGCTGGCACAGCTTGCAGTGGCGAAGAATGAAGGCTTGAAAATCTTTGAGGAGCCTGTTGTCTTAGATGAATACGGATATGCTTTTCCCAAGGGAAGCCCTTTGCGGGAACAGTTTAATGCAGCAATCAAAAAGTTTAAAGAGAATGGAACCATTGCATCTTTGAAGGAAAAATGGCTTGGGGCAGATGAAAGCGTGAAAGAATTAACAGGGCAGGACTGGCCGGGGGAATAAAGGAACCATCCGATATTACTATGACAGCACCCATGAGCCTATGACGTATGTGGGAAGCGGCGGTGAGCCTTTGGGGCTTGAGATAGACCTGATGCTTTTGATTGCCCGTGAACTGGATATGAAGGTAGAGATGACAACATGTGAATTTGCTTCGTTAATTGCTGCTTTAGAGAGCGGGAAGGCAGATGTGGCCAGCGGAAGCATGTCTATTACAGAAGAGAGAAAGGAGCGGATAGATTTTGCGGATACCCACTATGAGTCGGCTATGGTGCTTTTGGTGCGTGACTTAGACAGTAAAGTGCAGCAGGAAGGTTTCTGGTCTGGTTTGAAGGATAGCTTCCGAAGCACCTTTATCGTGGAGGGAAGATGGCGGCTGATTTTACAAGGGCTTGGCGTTACCATACTGATTTCTGTTTTGTCGGGAATTTTCGGCTTGTGCCTTGGCTTTTTAATATGTATGCTGCGGAGGACAGGTTATAAGTCAATTCAGTTAGTAGGGGCGGTTTTTGTCCGTGTGGTTCAGGGGATGCCCATTGTAGTTTTTCTGATGATTTTATATTATGGGATTTTCGGTTCAGTGGACATTTCTGAAATTCTGGTTGCAGTGATTGGTTTTTCTATCAATTTTGCAGCTTATTCATCAGAAATGATGCGGACGGGAATAGAAACAGTGGATAAAGGACAGAGTGAGGCAGCTCTTGCCATGGGTTATACGAAAAGCCAGACATTTTTTAAGATTGTATTTCCACAGGCGGCCAGGAATTTTATACCTGTACTGAAAGGCGAATTTATTTCGATGGTAAAGATGACTTCTGTGGTAGGGTATATTGCCGTACAGGATTTGACGAAAGTATCAGATATTATCCGTTCACGGACTATGGAGGCGTTCTTCCCGCTGATAATGACGGCAGTGATATATTTTGCCGTTGCAAATATCATGACGGTGGCTCTGTCCCTGGCAGAGCGAAAAGCAGCGCCAAAGCGGAATAAACGCAGGATAAAGGGGGTGTGCATGTAATGGCAGATATGCATAATAATCAGAAGGTTTATCCCGAAGCTGGTGTGGAAACAAGTATGATATCTATCCGGCACTTGTGCAAGGAGTATCCGAATGTAATTCCCCTGCGGGATGTAAGTGTGGAGATTAAAAGAGGGGAGGTGATTTCCATTATAGGGCCTTCCGGTACTGGGAAATCAACTTTGCTGCGCTGCATGAACCTTTTAGAGAAACCGACAAAAGGTGAGATTACAGTTGACGGCGTGGTAACGACAGATAAGAAATGTAAGGTGAATCTGGTAAGGCAAAAGATGGGCATGGTATTTCAGTCTTTTAACTTGTTTGCCCACAAGACCATTATTGAAAATGTCATGATGGGACAGATTGACCTTCTTGGAAGAAGCCGCCAGGAAGCCTATGACAAAGGAATGGAACTGCTTCGCACCATAGGGCTTGCAGATAAAGCGCTTGCGTATCCAGATGAACTTTCAGGAGGACAGAAACAGCGTGCGGCGATTGCCAGGACGGTGGCTATGGAGCCGGAAATCATTCTCTTTGATGAACCGACGTCTGCACTGGACCCTACTATGGTGGGGGAAGTTCTTTCGGTTATCCGCAGGCTGGCCAGCCAGGGAATGACCATGATGATTGTGACTCATGAAATGAAGTTTGCAAAGGATGTATCCACAAGGATATTTTATATGGATCAGGGCGAAATCTATGAGGATGGGACGCCGGAACGGATTTTTGAACATCCAAAGAGGGAGAGGACCCGAATATTTATCCGGCAGCTTAAAGTGCTCCATGTGGATAAAATCTCATGTGATTTTGACTTTCCGGCCTTTATCACCCAGCTTGAGGAATTTGGGCGGAAACAGCAGCTTTCCCAGAAGCAGATTTATGCTATGCAGCTTGCGGCAGAGGAAGTACTAATGATGAAACTCCTGCCTGCAACAGAAAAAGAAGGCAGAGTGGATATTTCTTTGGATGTGGAATACAGTGATCGGGAAAATCTGGTGCAGATGCGGTTTTCTTACAGCGGGTCTTCTTTTTATCCTTTTGGCAGTGAAGAAGATTTGTCCTGCAGGATGATAAAAGGGGTATCCAAAGGGATGGAGCATAAGTTTGAGGATGGGGTAAATCATTTTGTAATAAGTATATAAAAAAGAAGGAGCAAAAATTAAATGGAGAAGGCAGCAATGCTGAAATTTCATGCAGACGATATTATTATGAAAGAGAGCGAAATTTATGAGGAAATGTACAAAATTATATCTGGCTCTGTGGCAGTATATATTCGGTATGGAGAAAAAGAAGAGCATTTGATTGGGATTTATTCCAAGCCCAAATGTTTCGGTGAGCCAAATGTGCTTTCCAGCCAGCCCAGTATTTATACAGCAGTTGCTTATGACGATGTATTATTGATGCGTATTACAAAGGATTCCCTGGAAGAGTTCATTAGAAATAATCCCAGAAATGCAATTGATATTATGGAAAATATGGTACATAGCAATATGCTGATGCAGAAAAATATTGACTTACTGCTGGATGATATTTATGAAAAGCAGGATATCAATAAGAGAAGAACAGAAGAAATAAAAAACAAGATTAAACGGTACAGTATAAACGGTTTTAATCTATTGGAAGGATGAAAAAGATGAACAAGAAAATTAATTACAGCAGACAGCCGGGAACCCTTTGGCCTCCCGGCTGTCTGCTGTAAATATATTTTCAGGCTGAGGCTATTTCCTGCAGTCAAAAGCAGGATTGGCCGCATAGAAGTTTTTGGAATCCAGGTGTTCCTGAACAATACGCAGTCCTTCACCGAAACGGGAGGATTGAAGTAAATTTATCTGTTGATTTTCTGCATCTTTTTGATAATGGACTGCCAATACATGCGGTCTTTCAAGACCCGGATTACCGTAATGGTGGAATCCTTCACAACAAAGAAAATTAAATATGTACTGTAAGGCTTGAAATAGACGCTAAATCCTTCAATCACATATCCCGTAGCTTCATAGCCTTTGGGGAAGGAATCCAGCTCTTTGATTGCCTTCTTTATCTTCTTTGAAAAGTTTTCCGCATATTCCCGATATTTGAAGGTGTCAAGAATATACTTTTTTGTTGATTTAATATCCAAGAGAGCATCTTTGGAAATCACAATTTTGTATTTTTTAGGTTTATCCGGCATTATATTTTGTCAATTTCCTCCCATGCTTCATCAATCGTATAAACATCGCCTTTTTTCAGACTTTCTATTCCTTTGGAGAGTTCGTCATATAATGCGCCTATGGCTGCTTTTTCGGAATATTCAGTTTTTAGGATTTCCTGATTTCTGATTGCCTGTGCTGCAGGTGCCATAGTATCACTTCCTTTCGGCTGTTTTCTATGAATGTTCTTTTTCATTATTATACGGTATTTAGTATTGGCTTATCAACAGATTTTTATTAAATTGTTCTCAAAACTGTGTGGCTAGACTTTCATGTTTTTTGTTAAATGTTCCAAGTGATTTCGATGTTACCGTCTGCAATGCGAATAACTTTGATAAGCGTATCGACTACCGCCTGTCTGTCCTCGAAAGAGAGCATTTCCCAGGCTTTTACATGATTGGTTATCTGTTTCAATCTGCCTTCTGTGTCTGTGACATTTGCCGTAACGATTTCTTCCTGCAAGGTTTTCCGCTCTGCGTCCAGTTTTGATACTTTTTCGTTTATGTACTTCATCAGAACGCCGCTTGCCCCGGACACTTTGGAGAGAAGTTCTTCGATTTCTTCCTCAATCTGTGTCAGACGGATTTTTTTCGTGATATTTGTTTGTTCTTCTCCTGTTTCAGATAGACAGGAAAGTTTCTGAAATTCCGACAGTCTTTCCTTGATTGCGTCAAGCATATATTCCTCTAAAACGTCTGCATAAACCGTACAGCCCGCCCCGGTGCAGTTGCTCCCACGGCTTCCCGACTGGCTGCAAACAAAGTAACGTCCCCACTTTGTTTTTGCCTTGCGGATTGTCAGCGCATAACCGCAGTTGCCGCATTTTACCTTGCCTACAAGCCATGAGTTTTTGGGTTTACAGGTTTTTGTAGATTGTCGGTTATTTAAACACCGTATGCGGCAGGCTAACCATGTCTTAGAGGGGATAAAACCCTTATGCGGCGCAAGCACAATCTCTTTGTCGGACAGGTCACTTTGCTTTCTTGAAGTGGAAACCGTACCCTTATAGAGATAGCAGGCATTATAGCCCGTAAAATCACTTGCCGGGTTATAAATGTTCGCGCCTTGACTTTGGAAAAACTGGTACACGCCAATATCCGCTTCCACATACACGGGATTGCGGAGCATTTCACTGATACGGGCGGTATTCCAGTTCGCGCCGCGCAGATTTTTAATCTGGTGTTCGTTCAAGTACCGTACAATATCCCCAAGTGAATTGTCCGTGTCCGCATACATGGAGTAAATCAGCTTTAGTTGTTCGCTTTCCTCCGGGACTTCCTCGTACATGGAAGTGCGGATATTGTCAATGACCGTGTTTGTCAGACGGTAGCCGTAGGGAATACGTCCGCCCATGTAGAAGCCGCGCTTGCACCGTGCATAATAAGCGTCCGTTACACGTTTCTGTATCGTTTCCCGTTCCAGTTGGGCGAACACGATACAGATATTTAACATCGCCCTGCCGATCGGTGTGGACGTGTCAAATTTTTCCGTGGAAGAAACAAACTCCACATGGTATTTCTGAAAAATCTCCATCATGTTTGCAAAATCTAAAATGGAACGGCTGATACGGTCGAGTTTGTAGACAATAACCCGTTTGATTTTTCCTGCACGAATATCATTCATCATATTTTCAAAGCCGGGACGGTTGGTGTCCTTGCCCGAAAAACCTTTGTCCGTATATTCAATGCAGGCTTCCCCGTGGGTTTCGTATCTGCAATACTCAAGCTGGCTTTCCACGGATATGCTGTCCTTTTTTTCGATTGACTGTCTTGCATATAATGCGTCGTACATTTTATCTACCCCCCCCTAAAACGTAAGACGCATATCCACAAAACAATCATATCGTTTCCATGATTGTTTTGCAAGGGACTTACGCATATTTTTTAAAAATCTGATAGAGCCGTGCCCCGACTTCCTGCCGGGTTTCCTGCTCTGATTTTTTCTGGAAGGCGGGGTAGATGTTGGTAACGGTCAGCCTCATTTTGTCTATGGAAAGATTTTCCATTCGTATTGGGGTATCGGGTGTAGGAGAGTTATTCGTTTTTGGCATAGACTTTCTCCTTTGACGGTTTCCCTAAATTTTATGAGAAGCGGCAAGTACACTATACGGGAATAGCGTAAACTTCCCCTTTACTACTTACTACGTACGGGAGGTATAAAATGGCAAAGTATTTTGAAAATTTTATAAAAAGTTTAGAATAGCGGAATAGCAAGCATAGGGATTGAGTACCCAATCCCTCAAAGGCGATTTATACGCAGTACAAAAAGGCAAAGGACAAAGAAAAGTTCCTGCGTGGCAATGAGAGCAGCATTATCATTCACGAAGCCGCCGCTAAGACGTTGCAGGCGGCAAGGAACGGCGGGAAGCTGCCCGACTTCAAAACGCTGCATACGGAGTACAAGGAGCTTACGGAGAAGAAAGACAAGCTGTATCAAGAGTACGGGAAACTGAAAAAGAAAGTAAAGCAGTATGATACAATCAAGCAGAACGTAGACAGTATTTTGCGGCAGGCGAAGCAGCAACAGCGGGACAGGCAAACGCAAAGATAAAAAATCAACAAACATTAACAAATATTTGGAACAAACATTAACAAAAATCGAATTTTGTCCGATATAGATATAAGAATAATAAAAAGGAGGCTAAACAGCATGGAAAGAGAAACTACTCCCAGTCAGAGCGAATGGCTGATTATGGAAGTGTTTTGGGCGAATGATACGCCTACCATGACCGCAAAGGAAGTTATCAAGAAAATGCAGGGCAGGTCAGATATGTCGCCTAGAATGGTGCGTGTCCTGCTGAACCGTTTATGGCAGAAAGGCGTTTTAAGCTATACCGTAGATGAACATGATTTAAGGGTTTACCACTATACCGTTGAAAAGTCAAAAGAGGAATGCCAAAGGGAGAAAAGCCGGAAGTTTGTAGAGAGCTATTTTGAGGGCAGCCGGAAGAACGCAATGGCGGCTCTTTTGCAGAGTGCAAAGCTAACGGAAGAACAGCTTCAAGAATTGGAAGAAATCTTGGATAAATGCAAAGACAAGGATAATGATAAAGAATGACGGTACAGGAAATTTGGAATAGTGGGATAAGTTTTTTGAACCTTGCGGCTATTTATTATGTCATTCAGATTTTAAAGTGTGTTCAGATTTCTTTCGTGATATTTGCATTTGTGTTTCTCCTGCGGAAAACTCTGTTGAAAAACAAGGTATTCCTAAAAGGTACATTATGGAGTTTGTTTCTTCCAGTCTTATTTGTAGGGAAGATAAAATTTTTTTATGAAGATACAATCGGTGCAATATTGTTTTCTTGGTGGGCTAGAATTTGCCAAATCCATGTATGGATAAATTGGGTTTACTTATGCGGCGTATTTTTATACGCCGCCCGGTTATTTTATAAAAAAAGAAAGTTGAAAAAACTGGTTGCAGGTATGGAAAAAAGAGAAGTTGAGGGTACTTGTATCTATGTTACCAAAATGCCTGTTACACCGTCCACCATAGGAATATTCAGACCAAAGATAATCATGCCGGAAGTTATACTGAAAGAATATGACCAAAAGGATTTACAGACAATTCTGCTCCATGAAAAGACGCATATCCAGTTAGGGCATTTGCTGTTTTATTTTTTGTGGGATATATTGCGGGTTATATTATGGCTCAATCCATTTCTTACCATAGGTACAAGATATTTTCGGGAGGATATGGAGGAAATCTGCGACTTTGTAACAATCCAAAGAAGCCAAAGAAAAGCATATACATACGGGCAGCTATTATTAAAAAGCATGAGGATATTGCAGGCAGAAAGTGAAGATTTCAATATGTATGCTACCTTTACAGGAGATAAAGAATATCAAAATATCCGGCAGAGAGTAACAAGGATTGCCCGGTATAAACCATATAGACGGATTGTGGCAGTTAGTACATTGATTGCTGCGGTATTGTGCATAGCAGCAACGGGTATATGGATAAATCATATTTCTTATGACAGAAATATTGCAAATAGCGCTATCTATACATATGGATTTGACGGTAAAAATGTTACATTCCAAGATACCAATGATGAATTGCAACAAATGATTTCTTATGATGACAATTTCGTTTATGTAGACAGGAAAACATTTGAAAGTTATTTGCAGGAAAATAATGCAAAGGGGGAGATTATTATTGTTTTTGGAGGTTTTTATAAACTTCCCGGCGTTGGAGGGATTGGGTGTCACTGTTTTTATGAATTTGATTCAAAGGAGCAGGTAGTCAAAATCCCTTATGAAAATCCCTTGACCGATTGGCGGGTAAAATTGCTTAAAATACTATAAGTGCAACATAGAAATGGATTTCAAATAAAGTTTTTATCAAGGAGGACAAAATCATGGCAATGGAGATTACAAACAATTACAGCAGCTACGCAGCGCAGAGCGTAGCAGAAAGCAGTACAGCGAACAGCGCAAAGAAAAAGGAAACAGAAAAAACAACGGAAACAGTGGAAAGTAATAAGGGAAAAAGGACAACTGATTATGCAAATGGACTAGCAAAACTTGTTCCAAGTGTAGATTTTAAGGTTGGAAATGCCTGTTCATCAGCCAAAAACGGCAAGTCATTGACTGTTAATCCAAAACTTTTGGAAAAAATGCAGAATGACCCCGAAAAAGAGAAGGATATGAAAGACATGATAAAAGGCGTTGAGTCTATGTCTAAATTGGCAGAAAGCATGGCAAAAGCCAGTGGCTGGACGATCGTGTATCAGCATAGTTATATTGATGAGAATGGAAATTATCATTGCAGAATGCAGGGCAGAAACGATGGTATGTTAAAATTGAGCGATAAGCTCCGAGAAGAAAGGAAGAAAAATTCTGAGAAACTGCTTGAAAAGACAAAAGAAAAGGCGGCTGAAAAGGAAAAAGAATTGTCTGAAACATTAGAAGAAAAGAAAGAAGTAAAAGAAGATAGCGCAGATGGAAAGATTGAAGAAAAATCAACTCCAAACAAAGCGGAACAGCTTCTAAATGAAAAATTGGCAGCTTCCAAAGACGGCATGATTTATCTGAATGATACAGATATTCGGACAATTATTGAAGCAGCCAAAGAAGATAATGCAGGCAGAGCAAATTCAAAACAGCAGGCGGGGGTCGGTGCAAATTTGGACTTAAAGGTTTAACGGGAAAAGCATTTCCAATTTTATTTAAGGTCAAGGAGGAAAAGGAAAATGGAAATTAGCAGTATCAATGGAGCAAATGCACAAGTGCGGCAAATGGGAATAAATCAAGCAACAGATTCTTACAGCCGGAATATCCAGAACCAGATTGCCAATGCACAAAAGCAGTTGCAGGAGCTTTCTTCCAACAAAGATATGACGCAGGAAGAAAAAATGACGAAGCGGCAGGAATTACAGCAGCAGATTAGTGACTTGAATATGCAGTTAAGACAACACCAGACTGAACAGCGCAGAGAGAAACAGCAGAAACAATCTTCCTTTGATGATATGATTGGCGGAAACCAGAAAACAGGCGCAGCAGATACGGGAGTGATTATTTCCCTTTCAACGACAAAAGAGCAAATTGCAGGCATGAAGAAAGTGCGGACAGACTTGCAGGGGAAATTGCGTACTGCTCAAACGGAGGAGGAAAAAGCAGACTTGCAGGAAAAGATTGACAACATTACCCAAAATATAGGAAACAAGGTAAAAGAAACACAAGACACCATATCGGATTATCAAAAGGCTGAACAGGATAAAGCAGATAAGACACTGGATAAGAAAGAAGATGAAAAAGAGAACGAAACAAATGTTGGTTCGGAAGAAGAAAAAGGTAGTGTTAAGGTCAAGTCTGCGGAAAGTGCGAATACAGATGTTGAGCTGCAAAAAGAATAATAAGAAACAGTCAAACTGGCTGTCCTTTCTTTTAGTGTGAAAACCGAAGTCCACAGCTTTGAGGGCGTGTGGGTATGCGTCTTAGTGATTGTATTTTGTGTGTTTTGATTTACTGCAATCTTCCCGGTTTGCTTCACCGAACCGTTGGAAATGAACGATCTCCCGGGCGCGCAGGAACCGGATTGGGTCAGCAACCTCCGGATCTTTCACCAGACGCAGAATGTTGTCATAGGTGCTGCGGGCTTTCTGTTCTGCGGCCAAATCTTCCGTCAAATCGGTAATGGGATCGCCTTTGGACTGGAATTCACAGGCATTGAATGGAATTCCGCCTGCCGCCTGGGGCCAAAGCGCCAATGTGTGATCCACATAATATTTGTCAAAACCGGAGGATTTGATTTCTTCCGGAGATAAATCTTTCGTTAACTGATAAATTATGGCGCAAATCATTTCCATATGGGCCAGTTCTTCTGTACCAATATCGGTTAACAGCCCCGCAACTTCCCGGTATGGCATGGTATACCGTTGGGACAGATACCGCATAGAAGCAGCCAGTTCCCCGTCAGGCCCGCCGAACTGACTGATGATTACCTGGGCAATCTGCGGGTTTGTCTGGGTGATATTTACCGGGTACTGTAATCTTTTCTCATAATTCCACATTAGCAGATTCCTCCTTCCCAGGGCATGGGCTGCATTGCCCACAGCCATTTCTGATCTGGTTTTGCCGTGTCAATGGTCAGGGGGCCGTAGCAGTTCTCATATTCTTTTAAAGCGTTCATGCGCACTTCGCGGAAATGATTAAAGTAAGCGATTGCCTCCTGATCCATTGGATGAGTGTCAAGGTAGAGCACAATATCGTTTACCGCGAAGCTTACCATATTAATCCACTGAAATAATTTCATCTGTTCCATTTGGTTTCCTTTCATTTGGGGCAGCCTCCTTTCCCTGCAAAGGGTTTGCTTAATTCCGGGAAAATCGTTCCGCACTGCAGCGCTTTATCTACTTCAAATGTCTCATGGAAGCACTGCCACGGAACGTACGCCATTCCAACCGGCATGCCTGCCAACGGATCAGAGGAGCAGGGACATGCTCCCGGCATTGACGGGCAGTCCGGCATGCTAGGGCCTGGCATGTCAGCCGGGCAGGGTTTTGGCATGGGACGTTTCGGCATATCCGCAGGGCAGGGCCGCTGCATTACGGGCCGTCCCGGCATGGGAGCGGGACAGGGCCTCTGTATGGGGCGTTTCGGCATATCCGCAGGGCAGGGCCGCTGCATCATGGGCCGCCCCGGCGAAGGAAGGGGACAGGGTTTTTCGGGCATTGGACATTGTGACGTGTTCTGGCTGCAGCCGCAGTCAGATGGTGTATGATAATTAGCCATAATGGTTATTCCTCTCTTTATTGATTTACTTTTTATACAATATGAAAGAAATGGAAAAATGGTGCAGTGATTGGAATATTGCTTTATGGTACAGGAAATGTTATACTGCTTTATGAATTGGAAAAATATGTTTGGGAAGGCGTTTTACAGGGCCTGCAGGGAAAGTTTTGTCAGGTCTATGCAGCGGAAGGTAGTACATATGAAATATTTGCGAAAAATAGCTGGGATTTCTGTTCTTTTTACCCTCGTTTTTATGGTAATTGCACTGTTTCGCTTTCAAAGTGAGGAGGAATTCTCTTTTTTGCCGCAGATGGTGGAACATTTATACGATGAGGGCTGGACGGCAGCGGTATTGGATGGTGCGAATATGCCGAATGTGGAGGAACAAAGCCCGGATGAAGTGAAAAAGCTGCTGAAAGATACTTTGAAACCGGAAATGTTTCAGAGTGTGGAGCTGCCCTGGAAAGGAACAAGCAATCCCGGTGATATAGTGGTGTTAAAAAATATTCTTCCGGCGGATTATGAAGGGCTGACTTTGAGTTTTTTCTCCAAAAAATCCAGTGTCATGGTTTTTTTGGACGGAAAGATGATTTATCAGTATGGTATCGGCGAGCAAGACAATTCTGAAAATCATATTTCCCAAGAGCGCCTGGAAGATATGGAAAATTATGTGGATATTCCTCATACGGCGGAAGAAGGGGAAATATGGCTTGTTTTCTCTTCCCGGGAACCAGATGCGGCGGCAACGGTGAGTGAAGTCAAAATGGAAACCCGTGACACAATGGTAATCGGAGTTATAGGGAACAATGTGGCAGACATTGGCTGCTGTCTGTTAATCATGATTGTGGCGATTATCATGTTCGTACTGGCAATGATACGGCTGTACACCTGTCAGCCGGCCCGGGGAGAAGTGTTTTTGGGGCTTGTTGGGTTAGCGTCAGGAATTTATTGCTTCATTAGAACAGATACGCTGAGTCTGTTTTATAATATGCACGAAGCCTATGAGATGCAGGAGTATCTGATTCTTCTGATTCCTCTGTTTCTGGCGCTGTATTTTGAAAAAAGCCTGCACACCTTGTTTCCCCGGCGTTTTTCCGGGCTGTTGTGGATTGCCAGCATCCATGCGGTGGCACAGATTATTCTGGAACTAACCGGGCTTGTGCATCTGGCGGCAATGACAAATATTTCGGCTGTAATTATAGGACTGATTTGTGTGGTTGCAATCGCAAGCCTGATCCAGCTGGAATATCAGAAAAAGATTTATCAGGCGTTGCTTGCGATACTGGCAGTGGTAGTGCTTTTGTCAGGCGGAATTGCCAATGTAATCATGAACACGGTTTTTCAGAATCCCTACGGCAATACAGCGGGGCAGTACAGTATGGTGGTATTCAGCGTTCTGATGGCGGCTATGCATACCCTGCAGCTTTCCAAAGAATACCGGTTCAGTGCGGAAGAGAGCGCCCGGATGCTGAGTGAAAAAGTAAAAGCGGCCCAGCAGCAGAATCTTCAGCTTGCCCAGGCCAAGAAAGATGCAGATGAGGCAAGGCATGAAGCAATGGCCGCCAATGAAGCGAAAGGCAAGTTTCTGGCCCGGATGTCCCATGAGATCCGCACGCCCATCAATGCAGTGCTCGGCATGGACGAGATGATTCTGCGTGAAGCCAAAGAACAGCAGATCAAAGACTATGCCATGGATATTTATACGGCAGGCCAGACGTTATTATCCTTAATTAATGATATTTTAGATTTTTCCAAGATCGATTCCGGCAAACTGGAAATTGTACCGGTGGAATATGACATGAGCAGCCTGATTCACGATCTGGCCAATATGACGGCTCAGCGGGCAAAGGATAAGGATATTAAACTGGAAGTGGAAATCGATCCGGGAGTGCCCTCCAGGCTGTTTGGAGATGATGTGCGGCTGAGACAGGTGCTGACCAATATTCTGACCAATGCTGTAAAATATACCCTGGAAGGCTCTGTCTGGCTGCGGCTCAGAAGCTGGGAGACAAAGCCGGGAATGGTAAATCTGTGGTTTGAAGTGGAGGACACCGGCATTGGAATCCGGGAGGAAGATCTGCCCAAATTGTCTGCGGAATTTGAACGGATTGAAGAGGACAGGAACCGAAATATCGAAGGCACCGGCCTTGGCATGAATATTACCATTCAGCTTCTTACGTTAATGGGCAGCAAGCTTCAGGTGAAAAGCGTCTATGGGGTAGGATCAAAGTTTTATTTTGAACTGGAGCAGAAGGTTGTGGATGCAACGCCCATCGGGGATTTTGAAGCCAGGGCGCGTCAGCTTGCGGAAAATTACAGTTACGGCACAAAGTTTCTGGCTCCGGAGGCCAAAGTACTGGTGGTGGACGATAATGCAGTCAACCGCAAGGTATTCCGAAGCCTGTTGAAGGAAACTCAGATTCAGGTGACAGAGGCAGAGGGCGGGACAGAATGTCTGGAGCTGGTTCAGAAATATCCGTATGATTTGATTTTCCTGGATCACATGATGCCGGAACTGGACGGAGTAGAAACGCTGCACTGTATCAAAGAATTTACGGAATTTCCCTGTAAGGATACGCCGATTGTCGTGCTGACGGCCAATGCGGTGGCAGGGGCCCGGGAAAAATATCTGGCGGAAGGATTTGATGATTTTCTTTCGAAACCTATTGTGCCGGAGAAGCTGGAAGATATGCTGAAAAGAATGCTGCCCAGGGAGCTTCTCAAGGAGGCGCCGGAAAACGGGAGCGAAGATGAGACAGCCGCCGGGAAGCAGCCGGAGATTTCCCTGGAAGAGCTTCCCCAGGTGGACGGCCTGGACTGGAATTACGCCTGGCTGCATCTGCCGGATATGGAGCTGCTTCAATATACTGTCAAAGAATTCTACAGCCAGATTGATTCGGCGGCAGACCGTCTGGAGGAAGCCTATGACCGGCTGAATGAGCCGGAGCAGGCAGACCGGTACCGGATTCAGGTTCATGCCATGAAGAGTCTGGCGGCTACTGTGGGAATTGTTCCCCTGGCAGGGGTTGCAAAGGTATTGGAATATGCGGCAAAAGGTGGTAAAATAGATGTAATCCATGCCATGACGGGGGCGTTTTTGGAAGAATGGCGCAGTTACCATCAGAAATTGCAGGGCGTTTTCGGTATAGAAGACAAGGCCAAAGAAGCAGTGACAGATTATTCCGTCATGCAGGCGTTGGTGGAGATGGTAAGGGTCAGCATGGAGCAGATGGACATTGATCAGGCGGATCAGCTTATGAGCCAGCTTCAGTCCTATGAATATCCAGAGGATATGGGACAAAATATTCAAAAGCTTGCAGAAGCAGTTACGAATTTGGACCCGGATGAGGCAGACCGTCTTGCAGATTTGCTGATCGGGCAGATGGGAAGATAGATTGGAGGAGGAAACATGAAGAAAATTTTGCTGGTAGGGAAATTGAATAGTGTGGTGAAAGAGACAAATACATTTTTGTCCCAATATTTCCATGTACAGCTTTGTTCAGAAAATGCAGGGGTTATGGAGGGGATGATGAAAATTGTAAATCCCGATCTGGTTGTCATCAGTCTGATTGGGGCATACGGCATTGACACATCCATGTTTTTTTTGCTGAGCAGCCAGTATAAAGATACGCCGGTTCTGACCATTGGAACAGAGGAGGAGAGCAGGGAATTTTTCAAATACTATGAAGAAAGCCAGTTTGAAAATCTGATCCGTCCGGTGGAAAACACAACCATTCTGAATGCGGCCTGCAGAAAGCTTGGGCTGAATAAGGAGCAGGTAGTGGCAGGAGCGGCAGAAGAAAAGAAAGCAGCCGGAGGCAGAAAACGCGTACTGGTGGTAGATGATAACGGCACTACCCTGCGGACAATGAAGGCCATGCTGGAAGAGCGTTATGAAGTTGCCATTGCAATTTCCGGAGCCCAGGCTATGACTTCCATTGGAAAACAGCGGCCGGATTTGATTCTTCTGGACTATGAAATGCCGGTCTGCGACGGAAAAATGACACTGGAAATGATCCGCGCCGACGAGGAGATGAAAGACATTCCCGTGGTATTTCTGACGGCAGTTAATGACCGGGCCAATATTGAAGCGGTGCTGAAATTAAAACCGGCGGGTTATTTTCTGAAACCGGCCGTGAAGGATAAGCTGATTACAGAACTTGACCGGATATTAAACAAAGAATAAGCATTTTCGATTGAATTAGGAAAATCAGCAGGGAGCAGACCATGAACTATTATCTTGCCCCGTTAGAGGGCATTACTACTTATATTTACCGGAATGCATACCACAGCATTTTCACCCCTGTGGATAAGTACTTTACCCCTTTTCTGGTGCCGAAGCAGAAAAAAGGCTTAAGCAGCCGGGAGAAAAATGATGTTCTTCCGGAGCACAATCAGGGGCTTTTTCTGGTTCCTCAGCTTTTGACCAACCGGCCGGAAGATTTTATCCGGACGGCGGGCGTCCTTGGGGAGTATGGGTATGAAGAAATCAACCTGAACCTGGGCTGTCCTTCCGGTACGGTAACCGCAAAGGGAAAAGGGGCGGGATTTTTGGCTCATCCCACAGAACTGAACCGTTTTTTGGATGAGATTTTTTCAAAACTTACGATACGCATTTCTATCAAAACCCGGATCGGCATGGAAGATCCGGATGAATTTGAAACACTTCTGAAGCTCTTTAATCAGTATCCGTTAGTAGAACTGATTATCCATCCCAGAGTGAGGGAAGATTTCTACAGCAATCTGCCGGATGAAGCGGTATTTGCAGAGGCATTGCAAAACAGCGTCAATCCGGTGTGTTACAATGGAAATATTTTTTCAGCGCAGGATTTCAGAAAACTCCGGGGCAAATTTCCAAGGCTTTCCTCTGTGATGATTGGACGGGGAGTGATTGCCAATCCAGATCTCTGCAGGGAATGCATGGCGGACGCAGCTTCCTCTGAGACCTCCGGTTTTACCGCAGGTAAGCCTGAAAGCCGGGAGGCGGAGAAAAAGGAACTGTACCGAAGGTTCCATGACAGAATATACAGGGAGTATCAGGAGCTTTTATCCGGAGAACGGAATGTACTGTTTAAAATGAAAGAAATCTGGTCTTATATGATACAGTCATTTTCAGATTACGAAGCTTATGCAAAGAACATTAGAAAATCGGAAACGCTTCGGGAGTACGAAGCGGCAGTGCATGCGCTGTTCCGGGAACAGGGGGTTATCAGCAATGGAAGATTATCGTTTTAAAGTGAATTTGGGCGGCATGATTGAGATTTTGTCAGATCATCTTTACAGCAGCCCGGATGTTTTTATCCGGGAGCTTCTCCAGAATGCGGCGGACGCCATTACAGGAAGAAGGGAAATAGAGGATGAGGAACTGGAAGGCTCCATTATCCTGGAGATAGAAGAGGAAGAAAAGCTGGTGTTTACTGACAACGGCCAGGGACTTACGGAAGAAGAAATTCACAGATTTCTGGCAATTATCGGTGAATCCTCCAAACGGGAATTAGAGGACAGAAGCGTACGCCGGGATTACATCGGGCAGTTCGGCATCGGCCTGCTGTCCTGCTTTATGGTTTCAGATGAAATCTGCCTGATTACCAAATCCTGCCGCAGCAAGGACGCTCCGGTGCTGGAATGGCGGGGAAAACCGGACGGAACTTATACTATAGAGACGTTAACTCCCTCCACGGAAAACCGGGAAACGTTGGATGGGCCGGGAACCAAAATTGTGCTCCTTGCCAAAGAGGGGATGGAAGAGTATTTTACCAGAGAATCCATAGAAGAACTGGTTTCCTATTATGGGCTTTTGCTGCCTTTTCCAGTGCTTATCCGCCAGGGCGGAAAAGAAAAACAGATTAACCCGGTTTACCTGCCCTGGGAAGGCAGAACTACCAATAAGCAGGAGCTTCTGCTGTTTGGCCAGATGTTGTTCGGAGAGCTGTTTTTAGACTGCATCACTTTTTCCGCCAGAGAAGGAAATGTGACAGGAGTTATCTATATCTTAAATTATACGGTGCTTCCTACTGCAAGACCGGAGCACCGGATTTATCTGAAGCACATGATGCTGACCGAAAAAGGGGACGGCCTGCTGCCGGACTGGGCAGTATTTACCAAATGCATTGTCCATGCTTCTGATTTAAAGCCCACGGCTTCCAGAGAAGGGTTTTACGAGGACGAGACCTTAGACGCTGTAAGGGAAACCATAGAAAACAGGATCATTGCGTACATAGACACCATGGCGGACGATCAGCCGGAACTGTTTGGAAAATTTTTCCGGGTGCATCAGCTTACGCTGATGGAATTGGCGCTGTCCAATCCCAAGCTGTTTCGGACGCTGATTGACTATTTTGAATTTGAAACCACCAGAGGAACTCTTACAGGGTACGATTTGCGGATGTGCGGAGAGGATCTCATCTATGCGCCCAACAGGGAGCGGTATAAGCAATTGTCCCAGTTATTTTTTGCACAGGATCAGCTTTTGATCAACGTGACCTATGTCCATGCCCTGGAACTGTTAGAGGGCCTGGGGCATCTGTACGGCATCCGGGTCAGCGAAGTAGAAGAAGAGGAAATCGAGGACTTGATGGAGGAACTGGAAGAGGAGGAGCAGGAGGCTGGACTAGAATTTCTGGAGAAAGCAAATAAAATTCTAAAAGAACGAGACTGCAAGGCGGAGTTAAAGTGCTTTCAGCCCGAGAGTCAGCCGGCATTTTTCCTGATGGATGAGGAAGCGGTGCTGAACCGGCAGATTGCATCCTCCAAGAACAAAGCCAATTCCATATTTACCAAAATGCTGAGCATGATTTCAGGGGAATTGAAGGGAGAAGACGCCATCTCGGTACTTTATCTCAATTACAATAACCCAATCGTAAATAATTTAATCAAAATCAAGGAAGAGGACGCACTGAGAATTTTTGTAGAGATCATCTATATCCAGGCATTGCAGATCGGCGGGTTCCCGCTGCGCAAGAATGATATGAGCACCCTGAACCAAAATATACTGCTGCTGATGGAAAGAGATCTGGTAGAAAAAGAAAACTGAGTCTGGAGGAAAGCTGATATGAGAATGTATGATATCATCCAAAAGAAAAAGAAAGGCAATGCCCTTACCGGAGACGAAATCCGCTTTATGACAGAGGGCTATGTCAAAGGGGAAATCCCGGATTACCAAATGTCCGCCCTGCTGATGGCAGTGTGCTTTCAGGGCATGACGAAGGAAGAAACCCTGGCGCTGACGCTGGCAATGCGTGACAGCGGAGAGGTTCTGGACTTATCAGGAATCCAGGGAATCAAGGTGGATAAGCACAGTACCGGCGGGGTGGGAGATAAAACCTCTCTGGTACTGGCGCCGATGACAGCCGCTCTTGGGATTCCTGTGGCTAAAATGTCCGGCAGAGGGCTGGGACATACGGGAGGAACCATTGATAAACTGGAGTGCTTTCCGGGATTTTCCACAGCGCTGACAAGGGAACAGTTCTGCCGGAACGTAAACCGGATGAATATGGCGATTATGGGGCAGACGGCTGATTTAGCCCCGGCAGATAAGAAGCTGTACGCCCTGCGGGATGTGACGGCTACCGTGGATCAGCTTTCTCTGATTGCCGCCAGTATCATGAGCAAAAAGCTGGCGGCAGGGGCGGACGCTGTGGTTCTGGATGTAAAGACGGGAAACGGAGCCTTTATGAAGGAAGAAAAAGACGCCTTTGCCCTTGCAGAAGAGATGGTTGAAATCGGTAAGAGCGCCGGAAAGAAAATGTCTGCGGTGATCACAGACATGGATCAGCCCCTGGGAAACGCCGTGGGGAATTCTCTGGAAGTCAAAGAAGCAATCCTCGCCTTAAACGGGCTTGGGCCCAAAGATTTGATGGAGGTGGTCTATGCCCTGGGCGCAGAAATGGTTCTGGCGACAGGGAAGGCGGACACGAAAGAAGGCGCAGAAGAACTGCTGAAACAGACCATCCAGAAGAAAACGGCGCTGGATAAACTGGCAGAGTTTGTAGAGGCCCAGGGCGGGGAGCGGCGGTATGTCTATCAGCCGGAACTTCTGCCGGCTGCAGGCATTCAGATGAAGGTCATCAATACGGAAACAGGGTATGTGGGAGGCATCCAGGCTGAAGAAATCGGACTGGCAAGCCTGATTTTAGGCGGCGGACGCGTGACGAAGGACAGTCCCATTGATTTGTCCGTGGGTATTCTCTTACATAAAAAAAGAGGCCAGGCGGTGCAGCCGGGAGAGGCCCTTGCCACTGTCTATGCCAACGATATGGAAAAAGCCAAAAAAGCCTATGGGAAAATTGTAAGGGCTTATTCCATTCTGCCAGAGGCTCCGGAAGAATTGCCGATGATTAAAGGCATTCTGCACTGATGCAGCCAGGTTTGCCCATTAAAGGGCTTTTGTCCGTTCTCAAAGATCAAGCCTTCCATTGGCAGGCTGTATCTGAGAAAACCAAAAGCTTTTAAAGTAATAAATATCCCTTTTTTTTCATATAGTGGAATATGAGAAAAGGAAAACGAACAAGACTGGAGCAAGTCAGGGAAAACGTAAAATCAAATATTGTGGAATCTCTGGAACTGCCTGCGGACATTGTATACGGAGCGGTAATTGTTACCGCCATGGGCCGCGGTCAGGTTCTGGTGGAAAATTATAAAGGTATTATTGAATATACCAGAGAGAAGATCCGCCTGCAGACCAAAACATGCCAGGTGACCATCCAGGGCAAAGGGCTGCTTGTGGAATACTACACCAATGAGGAAATGAAAATTACCGGATGTATTCAGGGAATATTATATGACTCATAAGGGGTAGGACATTTGTTAATTGATAAGTTAAAGTATTTGCAGGGATATGTTAAAATCAGGCTTACCGGATATGCGCCGGAGCGTTTTCTGAATCTGTGCAGCAATCATGATATACTGATTTGGAATCTGGAATACGAAGAAGACCATTACGTATTCTGCATCAGCGTCAGGGGCTTGAAACGGCTGAAGCCTATCCTGAAAAAAACAAGGACAACATTCGTGATCCTGGAGCGTGTGGGACTTCCCTTTGTAATGCGCAGGTACCGGAAGCGCAAGCTGTTTTTCGCAGGAATTGTCCTGTGCTGCGGGCTGCTGTATACCATGTCGCTGTTTGTGTGGAAAATTGAAGTTAACGGAAATCTCCATGAAACCGACAGCAATATTATTAAATTCCTGGAAGAAAATAAAGTGCGCCACGGATTGCTGAAAAGCAAAATAGACTGTGAGGAAATAGAGGAGAAGTTAAGAGCCGGTTATGAGGATATTATCTGGGCTTCTGCAAAGCTGGAGGGAACCATGCTGATTATTGATGTCCAGGAAAATCTCGCCACCAATCAGCAGGCGGCTGCCAAGGGAGAGGAGCAGAAGCTTCCCGGAGACCTGGTGGCGGACAAAGACGCGGTAATTTACAGTATCCTGACTAGACAGGGAACGCCTTATGTGGAAAAAGGCATGGAAGTCCATCCCGGGGATATGCTGGTGGAAGGGAAGAACCCGGTGTACAATGACAGTGAAGAAATTGCTTCCTGGCAGTATTGCGTTGCAGACGCAGATATTCTGGGCATTACGGAATATGCCTATGAAGAGCAGTTTTCCATGTGGTATGAGGATCGGAGCTATACCGGGAAAGAGCGGGCAACATACGGGATTCGGCTGTTTAACCTGCAGATCCGGCTGCCGTATCTGTCCCGGAAATTTACGGATTATGACAGAATTACCGATGAATATGATGTGAAAATCGGCGACAGCTTTTATCTGCCTCTGGTATTGACCAAAGAAATTCACAGGGAGTATCGGACAGAGAAAAAGAAATACACCGAGAAAGAGGCCAGACAGACGGCCCAGGAGAAATTAAACCAGTTCTGCAAGGAACTGACGGAACAGGGAATTCAGATTGTGGAAAACCGGGTTGCCATTTCGGCAGACAGCAAAAACTGCAGGGCTTTCGGCACAATACAGGTGATTGAGCCTATCGGAAGCCGGAAAGAGACGGAAATTGCAGACACTCCGGGAGAAAACCGTGAAGAGGCGGCGAATACAGACGCTTCCCGAGAGAATTAGGAAGAGAATCCGTAACGCGGCAAAGAAGCAGTTAAACAGGGAAATAGCTGATTTTTCAGATTATTTCCCTGTTTTTTAGGCTTGTCAAGGATTTTTTTGTGAAATCTTGAAAATGAGAAAAGTTTTTGATATAATGAATTTCAGTATGTGTATATTTCCCTGAGAAAGTGAGGTATCTTTAGTTGCAGATAGAATATATAGAGATGAGCACCGCAGAACAGCAGGCCGTATTCGGCTGTCAGGATCGTTTTGCGCGGATGATCGAGAAGGCTTTCTCGGTGCTGATAGGACTGCGGGAGTCTAAAGTGGAAGTAAAGGGAGAAGATCTGACCGGCGTGTCCAATGCGGTGTCTGTTTTGCAGTCATTGCAGCAGATTTATGACCAGGGGGAGGGGGACGCCATCAATGACGGCATGATTTACCGTCTGATTGACGAGGCCACAGAAGGGGCTTTGGAAGAGACGATAGAAGCCATGGAAAATATTGTGACCCTGACCAACCGCGGCGCCCCTATTAAGTGCAAAACTCCAGGACAGAAGAATTATATTCAGGCGATGAAAGAAAATACTATCACCATCTGTATTGGACCAGCAGGAACGGGGAAAACTTATCTTGCAGTAGCCCAGGCGGCGGAGGAGCTGAAGAGAGGGGATATCGACCGGATCATTATGAGCCGGCCTGCCATTGAAGCGGGAGAAGAGCGTCTGGGATTTCTGCCCGGTGATTTGTCTCAGAAGGTAGATCCATACCTGCGTCCTTTGAACGACGCATTGTATGACATCTTCGGCGCGGACAAGGCGGAACGGCTGCGGGAACGGGGAACCATTGAGATTGCGCCTTTGGCGTATATGCGGGGCAGGACGTTAAACAGGGCTAAAGTGCTGATAGACGAGAGCCAGAATGCATCCATTTATACAATTAAGATGGCGCTGACCCGGTTAGGGGAGGGCTCCAAAATGGTGCTGACCGGAGATGTGACCCAGATTGATCTGCCCCATAAGACAGATTCAGGACTGGAGAAGTGCGCTGCCATTGTGGGCCCGATTGAGGGCGTGTCCGTGATTCATTTGAATAACCGGGATGTGGTCCGCAATAAGATTGTGAAGGATATTGTGAAGGCATTTGAAAAAGCAGAAGCAGAGAAGAAGGTCAGTCAGGTTCCTGATTACCAGAGAAGAAAGAAACGGCAGGGATAGTTTGAAAACATGAAAGAAAAGGCTCCGGAAACGACAAAAGAGAACGCAACAAAGACAGAAACACACGCAAGTGTAAAGGACAGCAGCAGAGGGCGCAGGAATCTGATATTTTCAGGCATGGCATTATGCGGGATTCTGGAGTGTGTTTTCTCGGGAATTATAAGGAACCGGGAACCGTATCAGATGGCTGTTTTGATTTTTTTGGGAATTTTGTATTCTGTGACATTTCTTGCAGGGATGGAACTGTACCGGATACAAAAGGACTGGTTTTATGAAAAGGCAAGGGATTACAGGTATATTGCAGGCTGGTATGCAGTTTCCTGTACGGCGGCGGTTTTATTTGAATATCTGCCGGAATATACAAGGCCGGTGCTGCTGTTAGCGGCAGGAGGGGCGATTGTTTCCAATTCATTTTTCGGGATGCTGTCAGGGATTTTTCACGTGGCAGTATTTGCCGTCTGCGGTCAGGAGAATGCTTACATGCTGCTCTGCGATATATTCCTTCTGGCAGGAGGATGCATAGCGGTTACTTTTTTTAAAGAGATCAGAAACCGGCGGTGGGGAATTATTTTCCTGTTTCTCTATGTCTTTGACTGTATTTTGATCTTTTCATTTATCCGAACCGGCCAGCTGAACTGGAATGTGCTGTTGTTTGGCGCCTGCAACGGGGCGGTTTCCGCTGCGGGGGCATGGCTGTTGTATCAGACCCTGTACCGATATCTGCAGAATTCCAGAAAACAGGAGCTGGAGCGGATTTTAAAATCAGAGTTCGGACTGGTGCAGGCAGTGTCGCATTTTTCCCAGGCGGATTACAACCATGGAAGAAAGGTGTCTGAGATTGCCAGAAATTGCGCCGCCCTTGTGGGGGCAGATCCGGATGTGGCTGCAGCCGGGGGCTTTTATTACCGCATCGGAAGAATGGAAGGGGAGCCTTATGTGGAAAATGGGGTGGCTCTTGCAAGGAGCAACCATCTGCCCAGAGAAATCGTGGGAATTTTAAGAGAGTATAATGGGGAGCAGCAGCTTCCCTCCACATTGGAGTCCGCCATTGTGCATATTGTGGACAGTGTGGTGGCAAAGTTTGACGTACTGGATCGGGCGACTCTTTCCAGCTCCTGGAATCAGGATATGCTGGTGTATCAGACATTAAATGAAAATTCCGCTTCGGGGCTGTATGATCAATCAGGCTTCAGCATGAATATGTTTTTAAAAATCAGAGATTATTTAATAAAGGAGGCGGAATTGTTTTGACTGTGACACTGGAAGAAGAAACAGAGGTGTTTTTTTCCTTTGATCAGAAAGAACTGGCAAAGAAAGTCATAGACGCTGCGTTAAAAGCAGAGAAATTTCCCTTTGAAGCGGAGGTGAGTCTTTTCTTGGTGTCTTTAGAGGAAATCCAGGAACTGAACCGGGAGCACCGGGGAATGGACGCGCCTACGGACGTGCTTTCTTTTCCGCTGATCGCCTATGAGTCGCCGGGGGATTTTGCGTCACTGGAACAGGAGGAAAGCAATTTCAATCCGGATACCGGGGAGGCAATGCTTGGAGATATTGTACTGTGTGCGGACAAAGTCTGTGAACAGGCAAAAGAATACGGCCACAGTAAGGAACGGGAATATGCCTTTTTAATCCTGCACAGTATGCTGCATTTGCTGGGATATGACCACATGACGAAAGAGGACGCCGCTGTAATGGAAGAAAAACAGAGAAAGATCCTGGAGCAGATGGGAATTTTGAGAGATGCTTCTGCGCCGGATAATTTGCCCGCAGGCCCTCATTAGTGGAAAAGAACGGCAGTTATTTGGCAATGAAGCAACTCTTGAGTATAAATTCTGCAGCCAGGAAGAATGTTGCTGTCTGCAGCTACAAAGAAAATTTGGAGGAATGAATGATGAAAAAACGTATCGCATGGCTGTTGCTGGCCGCTCTCATATTGAGCATGTTTGCCGGCTGCGGCAAGAAAGAAGAAGAACCGGAAGAAGAGCCGGTGGTGGAGGAAGAGACGCCTACCCCGGAGCCTGCAACGCCTACTCCGGAGCCGACGCCGGAGGTTCCGGAAGGAATGGCCAGAAGTTATCTGACCGGTGAGTGGATTGACGGAGAACTGGCGAAAAAGCGGCCCATTGCCATTATGATCGGCAATACTTCGGACGCGCTGCCCCAGTACGGAATTTCTTCTGCAGATATTATCTACGAGGTGCCGGTGGAGGGGTCTTATACCCGTCTGATGGCAATTTTCCAGGATTATTCAGGACTGGAGAAAATAGGTTCCGTACGAAGCTGCCGTCACTATTTTATTTATTTTGCAAGAGAGTTTGATGCAATTTATACCCATTACGGCCAGGCAGCCTATGCGGAACCGGTACTGGAACGGGAAGATGTACACAACTTAAGCGGAATGGATTCCGCCATTGAGACAATTATGTTCTACCGTGATACCAACCGGAAGGCGCCCCACAATGCGTTTACCAGTGCAGAGGGCATTCAGGCTGGTCTTGAGAAGAAGGGTTACCGCACAGAACTGGCAGACACTTACAGCGGACATTACAAATTCGCAGAAGACGATGCAGAAGTGACTCCTTCCGGAGAAGATGCAATTGTGGTAAGCCCGGGATATTTTGTCAACAAGCCGTGGTTTGTATACAACAGCGAGGACGGACTTTATTACCGGTATGAATTTAAAGATAAGCAGATTGACGGGGGCACTGAAGGACAGCTCACCGCAAAAAATATCCTGATCCAGTACTGTGACTGGTCGAAACTGGATGAAAATGGTTATATGGACATTAATACCACATCCGGCGGAGCGGGAATCTATATTACCAACGGCAAGATGGAGCGTGTCACATGGAGTAAGGACAATGAGGATTCTCCGGCCCGC
Organism: Petralouisia sp.; assembly: GCF_056822245.1. NCBI lineage: Bacteria > Bacillati > Bacillota > Clostridia > Lachnospirales > Lachnospiraceae > Petralouisia > Petralouisia sp. Next base: position 43,733 of record NZ_JBQIOP010000007.1, read on the forward strand.
TACTATAATGAGGCAGGGGAAGAGATTACTCTGAATCAGGGAAAAACCTGGGTATGTATTGCAAGAAAAGATTATCAGGATCGGTTCGGCGTTTATGCAACCCAGGAGGAATTGTCACAGGCCAGGGCAACGGAAGAATAGGAAAATTATGGCCAAGGAAGCGTATCTGGCATGCATGGGAAGGCAGTATTTGAGGAATTTATATGAGTAAAAAGAAAAGAAGTGAATCCAATTTTCTGGTACAGGGTTCCATTCTGGCGGCAGCTTCCATCATCAGCCGAATTATAGGATTGCTGTACCGGATTCCTTTAAAATCCATTATCGGTGATATTGGAAATGATTATTATAGCACGGCTATGGAGATATACAGTATTTTGCTGCTGATATCTTCCTACAGCCTGCCATTGGCTGTTTCCAAACTGGTTTCCACCAGAATGGCAAAGGGACAGCGGAAAAATGCATATAGACTTTTCAAAGGCGCGCTGATTTTTGCCCTGATTTCCGGGACGGCTGCCGGCCTGATTGTTTTTTTCGGCGCAGGTGTCATCACAACTTATATTGTGCGGACGCCTTTAAGTATTTTTGCCCTGCAGGTATTGGCGCCTACCCTTTTGGCAGTGGCAGTCCTTGGGGTAATCCGCGGGTTTTTCCAGGGAATGGGTACGATGATGCCCAGCGCAGTATCCCAATTAATTGAGCAGATTATCAATGCAGTGATCAGCGTGTGGACTGCTTACATGCTGTACCGGTATGGAACCAGGATCGGGGCTGTTTTGGGGAATCCTGCCACCTATGCGGAAGCATACGGCGCAGCAGGCGGAACCATCGGAACCGGTGCGGGAGCCATTGCCGCACTGCTGTTTACGCTGTTTGTACTGGCTATTTACCGGCCCAGATTTCAGAGAATGGCTCAGAAGGACAGAGGGAAAAAGACCGAGAGCTACGGGACGATTTTCCGTGTCCTGATACTGACCATTATCCCTGTGCTTTTAAGCACTACCATATATAATATTACATCTTTTCTGGATATGGGCGTGTTTAAGCATATTGCCGCCCTTCAGGGGTATCAGGCAAAGGACGTCAGTACCATGTGGGGCGTTTATGCGGGAGAATATAAAGTGCTCGTCAATGTGCCCATTGCCATTGCTTCTTCCATATCAGCTTCCAGTGTGCCAAGCATCTCCACTGCTTTTGCGGCGAAGGACATTTCCCATGTGAAGCGGAAGGTGGCGTATTCCATACGGTTTATTATGGTGATTGCAATTCCATGCGCCGTAGGAATGGGAGTTTTGGCCTCTCCGATTCTGCAGCTTCTTTTTCAGGATGACAGAATCATGACTGCAAGGATGATGCAGATTGGTGCAGTGACCATTGTGTTTTATTCCCTGTCCACTTTAAGCAACGGGATTTTGCAGGGGATTAACCGCATGAATGTTCCTGTGAAAAATGCGGTGATTGCCCTTGTGTTACATATCGGCGTACTGGCGGCGCTGATGTATGGAATGGATTTGAATATTTATGCCGTTGTCTGGGCGAATATGTTCTTTTCATTTCTGATGTGTATTTTAAATGGAATGGCAATCCGGAAATATTTAAAATACCGGCAGGAGATTCTGCGCACCTTTGTAATTCCAAGCCTGGCCGCCGCTGTGATGGGCCTGGCAGTTTACGGCATTTATTATTTTCTGATGAAAACAATAAAAATCAATGCAGTTTCCACGGGAATTTCCATTGCGGCAGGGGTGTGCGTCTATGGAATTCTGCTGCTTGTGATGCGCGGACTGAAAGAAAATGAGCTGCGCAGTTTTCCCATGGGGAATCTGATTATTAAAATTGCAAAGAAGCTGCATCTGATGTAAATACAGTTGTATAAAATAACAAAAATAGCAGATACTACCAGAAAAAGGAGTTTGACATGGAAAAGAAATGTAGTATTCGCTTATTTTTGTCCGGAGTCTCAATCAGCGCGGCTCTTTGTCTCTGTATTGGTTTTTTTGCAGGAAATCACAGGACACAGAAAATATATGAAGAACGCATCGTTCTCTTAAAGCAGCAGAATGAGAATCTGCTGACCATGCAGAAAGAAGCGGAGGCGCGGGCAGAACTTGCTGAAAGCATGAATCTGCTGGAGCCCTGCGCCTATATTCTTCTGGCAGAGGAAGGATATGTGGCCGTTTATTATGCAGACGAAAAAACATTATATGCGGTGACGGATATCCGGATGGATGGGCTCCCTGAGGATTTGCAGGCAGAAATCAGCCAGGGGAAATCCATCCGGGATGAGGAACAGCTTTATAATTTTCTGGAAAATTACACAAGTTAGCTACAGAAACCGCAGGGGTTCTAAGAGGCGCAAACTGGAAATTTGGAGTGATAGGATGAAGCAGAGATTTGATGTGATTGTGGCAGGGGCCGGTGCGTCAGGTCTTATGGCGGGAATACAGGCAGCAAGACACGGCGCAGCGGTGCTGATTTTAGAACATATGGATCGGGCCGGAAAAAAGATTCTGGCCACAGGAAACGGAAAATGTAATTTTACCAATGAAAAGCAGGGCATTGCGTATTACAGAGGCAAGAACCCTGCCTTTGTCTTGCCTGCGCTGGAACAGTTCGGACTGGAAGAGACCCTGGACTTTTTTCGGGAGCTGGGCGTCCGCCCGGTCAGCAGGCGGGACGGCTACTATTACCCTGCCAGCGGCCAGGCTTCTTCTGTTCTGGAAGTATTGCTGATGGAATGCAGGCGGCAGAAGGTCAGCGTTTTATATGAAGTGGGCATCCGTTCCATTGGGAAGGAAAACGGGAGCTTCTGTTTTGATACCAAACAGGGGAAGTTTTACAGCAGGACATGCGTCATTGCCACCGGAGGGAAAGCGGCCAAAAAGACAGGAAGCGACGGCAGCGGAATCCCTTATGTTATGGGTTTTGGGCATAAGCTGACAGAGCTTGCGCCTGCTTTGGTTCAGTTGCAGGGAAAACAGTCATTTTTTAAAACGATTGCAGGAATTCGTGCAGAATGTTGTCTGACCTTGTACATAGAACATGAGAAAGCAGCAAAAGACTGGGGCGAGCTTCAGCTGACGGATTTCGGGGTATCTGGCATTCCTGCCTTTCAGGTGAGCCGATATGCCGCTTATGGGCTGTTGGAAGGGAAAAACGTCCGGGTCAGCATGAATTTTCTTCCGGGGTTTTCCCGGGAACAGGCAAAAGAGCTGATACAGAAGCAGTTTCTTGTATATGGAGAGGGGAAAACGGCAGAGGAAGCCATGATCGGTCTGTTTCCCCGGAAACTGAATTTGGTTTTTCTCAAAGAAAGCGGGATTTGGCCAGAGAAACAGGCCCAGTCCTGCCGGAAAAAGGAACTGGAAGGCCTGTCATATCTTATACAGCATTTGGAATCTGAAATCACTGGAACCAAAGGATTTGACCATGGGCAGGTGACAGCCGGCGGAGTGGATACGGATGAAATCTGTCCGGATACCATGGAATCCAAATTAGTGCCGGGGCTGTTTTTTGCCGGAGAGGTGATGGACATTGACGGAATGTGCGGCGGATATAATCTCCAGTGGGCATGGAGCAGCGGCGCTGCGGCCGGGAAAGGGGCTGCGGATTTTGCCGCCATGTGTACAGGCATGAAGCATTCAGATGGATTGCAGCAGAAGAAAAGAGGCAGAACATGATCAGGATACAGCAGTTAAAACTTCCCATTTCCCATACAAAGGAGCAATTGCTGCAGAAAATTGCCAGGGAACTGAAAACCGGGCCGGAAGCAATTCAGACTTATCAGATACGCAGACAGTCCATAGATGCCAGGAAAAAAAGCCAGATTTCCTACGTCTATACCATTGACGTGCAGGTAAAGCAGGAATCCCATGTGCTGCGCCGGGCAAAAAGCAGCCGGATTGTGCAGGCGAAGGATGTGCAGTATCAGTTTCCCGCCGGCGGAACAAAGAAGCTGAAATCTTCTCCTGTAATTATCGGCAGCGGCCCGGCAGGGCTGTTTTGCGCCTATCTTCTGGCCCGGCACGGCTTTTCTCCCATTTTACTGGAACGGGGCAGAACCGTAGATCAGCGCGTCCGGGATGTGGAACAGTTCTGGAAGGATAACTGTTTAAATCCCGACTCAAATGTACAGTTCGGCGAAGGCGGCGCCGGTACTTTTTCCGACGGAAAGCTGAATACACTGGTAAAGGATGCCCAGGGAAGAAATCAGGCGGCGCTGGATATTTTTATCCGCCACGGCGCGCCGGAGGAAATCGGATATCAGAGCAAACCTCACATTGGAACGGATATTTTAAAAAATGTGGTTAAAAATATGCGCCGTCAAATCCAGGACTGGGGCGGAACCTGTCTGTTTGAAACCTGCGTCACCGGAATGGAATTTCATGGGGACAGGCTGACAGGAGTAACCTGCCAGCGAAACGGGGAAACGGTGCGGATTGATACGGAACTGGCTGTACTGGCCATCGGACACAGCGCCAGGGATACCTTTGAAATGCTGTATCATCTGGGATTTCAGATGGAGGCAAAATCTTTTGCAGTGGGACTTCGGGCAGAACATCCCCAGTCCATGATCAATCAAAGCCAGTACGGAGAAGCGGCGGCCGGGAAACTTCCGGCGGCGCCTTACAAGGTAACGGCAAACCTGGAAAATCACAGAGGCGTGTATTCCTTCTGCATGTGCCCGGGCGGTTATGTGGTAAATGCCTCTTCAGAACCGGGGCGGCTTGCAGTCAACGGAATGAGTTACAGTAAAAGGGACGGCCAAAACGCCAACAGCGCCATTATTGTAACGGTAACCCCCGGAGATTTCGGTTCCGGGCCACTAAGCGGCGTAGCCTTTCAGCGCAGACTGGAGGAGCAGGCGTACCGGCTGGGAAAAGGAAAGGTGCCGCAGCAATTGTTTGGGGATTTTGAACAGGGTACAGTTTCTTCTGCCTACGGCGGATTTGACTCCGCCGTGAAAGGACAGCGGGCATTCGGGAATCTGCACCAGTTATTTTCAGAAGAAATCCGGGATTCTTTCTGTCGGGGCATGCACCAGTTTTCCCGGTATATCCCAGGATTTGACCGTCCGGATACGATTTTGTCCGGTGTGGAAAGCAGAACTTCCTCTCCGGTGCGGATCATAAGAGATGAGCATTTTGAGAGCAATAAAAAGGGGGTATATCCCTGCGGAGAAGGTGCGGGATATGCCGGAGGCATTATGTCTGCAGCCATGGACGGAATGAAAATTGCAGAGGCAATTGGAAAACAGTACAAAAGAATTTAGGAGGAAAGTAGTATCGTGTCGGAATATACGCCAATGATGCAGCAATATATTGATACCAAAAAGGATTATAAGGACTGTATTCTTTTTTACCGTCTGGGTGATTTCTATGAGATGTTTTTTGAGGACGCCAAAACAGCCTCCAAAGAGCTTGAAATTACGCTGACCGGAAAAAACTGCGGCCAGGAGGAGAAGGCGCCCATGTGCGGCGTGCCCTATCATTCAGTGGAAGCTTATCTGAACCGTTTGGTGGCCAAGGGGTACAAAGTGGCCATCTGCGAACAGGTGGAGGACCCTAAGATGTCAAGGGGCTTAGTCCGCCGGGAGGTGGTGCGGATTGTCACCCCCGGAACCAATCTGGACACTCAGGCACTGGATGAAACCAAAAATAATTATATTATGTGCGTGGTTTATATGGAGGATCGGTACGGCGTCTCCATTGCCGATGTGACCACCGGGGATTATTTTGTAACAGAGGTGGATCAGGAACAGAAGCTGATGGATGAAATACATAAATTTGCGCCTTCTGAGATTATCTGCAACGAAGCCTTTTATATGACGGGGATGGATTTTGAAGATTTAAAACAGCGTCTCTCCATTGCGGTATATGCGCTGGATTCCTGGTATTTCAGTGATGAGACAGCCAGAACTACATTGTTGGAGCATTTTAAAATCTCAGACCTTTCGGGCCTTGGCATTCAGGATTATGAATGCGGCACCATTGCGTCAGGCGCCCTTCTGCGGTATTTGTATGAAACACAGAAAAATTCCCTGGCCAACATGACCTCGCTGCAGCTTTACATTACAGGAAAATATATGATTATTGACAGCTCCACCAGGCGAAATTTAGAACTGGTGGAGACTTTACGGGAAAAGCAGAAGCGGGGCTCCCTTCTGTGGGTGCTGGATAAGACAAAAACGGCTATGGGAGCAAGGATGCTTCGAAGCTTTGTGGAGCAGCCTTTAATCAATAAAGGAGAAATCGAAAAGCGGTTGGATGCAGTGGAAGCATTCAACCAGAATGCCATGCTCCGGGAAGAAATCCGGGAATATCTGAATCCGGTTTATGATTTAGAGCGTCTGATCAGCCGGGTCACCTATCAGACCGCCAATCCCAGGGATTTGACCGCATTTAAAAGTTCCCTTGAAATGCTTCCCCATATTCACAGCCTCCTGGGAGAATTTGATACGCCCATGTTGGAGGAAACACGGGCGGAACTGGATATTCTGGAAGATATTTATCAGTTGATTGACGCTTCCATCAAAGAAGATCCTCCCATTTCCATCCGGGACGGCGGCATGATCAAGGAGGGATATGACGAAGAGATTGACAAGCTCCGCCAGGCCAAGACAGAAGGAAAAACCTGGCTGATGGAACTGGAAACCAGGGAGCGGGAGAAAACAGGCATTAAGAACCTGAGAATTAAATACAATAAGATTTTCGGCTATTATCTGGAAGTAACCAATTCTTACCAGAACCTTGTGCCGGATTATTATACCAGAAAACAGACCCTTGCCAACGCAGAGCGTTATATTACGGCAGAACTGAAGGAGCTGGAGGACATTATTCTGGGAGCGGAAGATAAACTGGTAACGTTGGAATACGAAACCTTCCGGACAATCCGGGATAAAATCGCAGATGAGGTGCTGCGGATTCAAAAGACCGCCAAGGCAGTTGCAAAAATCGATGTGCTGTCCGCCCTGTCCCTGGTGGCGGAACGGAATAATTACTGCCGGCCCTCCATCAATGAAACCGGTGTGATTGATATTAAAAGCGGCCGTCACCCGGTGGTGGAGCAGATGATAAACAATGATATGTTTATCTCCAACGACACCTATCTGGATAACAGCAAAAAACGCATTTCCATTATCACCGGCCCCAATATGGCCGGAAAATCCACTTATATGCGTCAGACGGCTCTGATTGTTTTGATGGCCCAGATCGGCAGCTTTGTTCCGGCGGAACAGGCGAAAATCGGAATTGTGGACCGGATATTTACAAGAGTAGGGGCTTCCGACGATCTGGCCAGCGGCCAGAGCACGTTTATGGTGGAAATGACAGAAGTTGCCAATATTCTCCGTAACGCCACCAGTAACAGCCTTCTGGTGCTGGATGAAATCGGCCGGGGAACCAGTACCTTTGACGGGCTGAGCATTGCCTGGGCTGTGGTGGAGCATATCAGCAATCCAAAACTTCTGGGAGCCAAAACCTTGTTTGCCACCCATTACCATGAGCTGACGGAATTAGAGGGCAAGCTGAATAACGTAAATAATTACTGCATTGCTGTCAAGGAAAATGGAGACGATGTTGTATTTTTGCGGAAAATTGTCCCCGGCGGCGCAGATAAAAGCTACGGCATCCAGGTGGCCAAACTTGCCGGGGTGCCGGAGAGCGTCATTGAACGGGCCAAAGAAATCTCAGAGGAGCTGAGCGCCCATGATATAGCAGAGCTGACCGGAAATCTCATTGCGGAACACCATAAGCCCCGGAAAAAGAAAGAAAAACTGGATGAAGTGGATTTGACACAGATGTCTCTCTTTGATACAGTGAAAGATGATGATATCATTAAAGAAGTGAGGGAGCTGGATTTGGGAAATCTGACGCCTATTGATGCGTTGAATAAACTGTATCAGCTTCAGAGCAAAATAAAGAACCGGTGGTAGCCTGCTTTTCCTGACACAGAACCGGCGGCCGGATTCAGAACCAAAGGAGAGCGCTTATGCCGAATATAGAGATTTTAGACCAACAGACCATAGACAAAATTGCAGCGGGCGAGGTGATTGAGCGTCCCTCTTCCGTGGTGAAGGAGCTGGTGGAAAATGCCATAGACGCCAAGGCCAGCGCCATAACCGTGGAAATCAAAGAAGGGGGCATCTCCTTCATCCGCATTACAGACAATGGGTGCGGAATCGAAAGAGAGCAGGTTCCCCTGGCGTTTCTGCGCCATTCCACCAGTAAAATCCGCAATGTGGAGGATTTGCTGACCGTATCCTCTCTGGGATTCCGGGGAGAGGCGTTATCCAGTATTGCGGCGGTGGCCCAGGTGGAATTGATTACCAAAACTATTTCCCAGTTCAGCGGCACCCGGTATGTCATTGAAGGGGGAAAGGAGAAGTCCTCGGAGGAAATCGGCGCGCCGGAGGGCACCACTTTTCTGGTGCGCAACTTATTTTACAATACCCCTGCCAGGAAAAAATTCTTAAAGACAGCCCAGACAGAAGCCGGATATATCGGAGATTTACTGGAACGCCTGGCCCTGTCCCACCCGGAGATTTCTTTTAAGCTGATCGTAAATAATCAGCCCAAGCTGCACACCTCCGGCAATTCCAACCTGAAAGAAGTGATTTACCATATTTACGGGCGTGACATTGCTGCAAACCTGTTGGAGCTTCAGGGAGAAAATGAATGGTTTTCCATTCAGGGCTTTATCGGCAAGCCGCTGATTTCCAGAGGGAACCGGAATTTTGAGAATTATTTTATCAACGGGCGGTATATTAAAAGCAGCCTGATTGCCAAAAGCATTGAGGAGGGCTATAAATCCTTTGTCATGCAGCACAAATATCCCTTTACCGTTCTGCATATTTCCATCAACGGCAGTCTGTTGGATGTCAATGTCCATCCCACCAAAATGGAGCTGCGGTTCAGCAATGGAGAGGAAATTTACCAATACCTGACACAGTTAATCCGGGACGCCATCAACCAGAATGAGCTGGTCTATCAGGTGAGTCTGGAACAGGAGCGGGAAGAAAAGGCAAGACAGGCCCAGGAGAAAAAAGAACGGATGGGGTCTGGCCGCAAAGCCCCGGAGCCTTTTGAGACAAAACGGCTGGAGGCGGTAAAGGCGGCGATCCGAAAGGACAGCCCCTATGAGCCGAAATATGAGAAAACTGCGGCAACATCCCGCCGGGACAAGTCTGAAAGTCAGCATGCCGTTGTAGCGGAAGAAATCACCTATGGAACACTGGATTCCCAGTCCCGGCAGGAGCCGGAAACGGCAAAACAACAGGACTTTTTGGAAGAATTACAGGGAACGGGCCCTTCCGAAGAAACGGGAGAACAGCCGCGAAAGCTCTTAGAAGAAGCCTCCCGCCCGGCCCACAAAATCATCGGTCAGCTGTTTGACACTTACTGGCTGGTGGAATTTGACAATCAGCTCTATATTATCGATCAGCATGCGGCCCACGAAAAAGTTCTGTATGAACGGACGCTGGCAGGGCTTAAGAACAAAGAATTCACTTCCCAGGTGATTTATCCGCCCATTCTGCTGACGCTGAATCTGCAGGAGGAATCTCTGCTTAAGAAATATATGGGCTATTTTCAGAAGCTAGGCTATGAAATCGAGCATTTTGGGGGAAAGGAATACTCCGTTACCGCTGTTCCAGCCAACCTGTTTGGGCTGAACGGGCAGGAACTGGTGATTGAAATTTTAGACAGCCTGGCTGATTTCCACGGAAAGGAAACGCCTCAGATGATTACAGAAAAAATAGCCTCCATGTCCTGCAAAGCAGCGGTAAAGGGAAATCAGAACATTTCCAGGCCGGAGGTGGAAGCCTTAATCGGAGAACTTTTGACCCTTGAGAATCCCTATCACTGTCCCCACGGACGGCCAACCATTATTTCCATGACAAAATACGAACTGGAAAAGAAATTTAAGCGGGTGTTGTGATGAAGAAGCCATTGATCATTTTAACAGGGCCTACGGCAGTTGGAAAAACAGAATTGTCCATTGGCCTGGCCAAACTGGTAAACGGCGCGGTGATTTCCGCAGATTCCATGCAGGTATACCGGCATATGGATATCGGCTCTGCCAAAATAAAACCAAAAGAAATGCAGGGGATTCCCCATTATCTGGTGGATATCTTAGAGCCGGAGGAAGAATTTCATGTGGTGCGGTTTCAGGAATATGCAAAAGCCGCCATGGAAAAAATCTATGAACAGGGGCAGATTCCCATTGTTGCAGGCGGCACCGGATTCTATATTCAGGCATTGCTGTACGGAATTGATTTCACAGAACAGCCGGAGGACAAAGCCTACCGGAAGGAGCTGGAACAGATTGCAGAAAGTATGGGACCCGGAAAGCTGCATGAAATGCTGGCTCAGGTAGATGAAAAGTCTGCGGAAACCATTCACGAAAATAATATAAAGCGTGTGATACGCGCACTGGAATTTCATCATCTCACCGGCAGGAAAATCTCAGAACACAATGAGCGGGAGCGGATGCGCAGTTCCCCTTATCAGTCTGCCTATTTTGTGCTGAATGACGACAGGAGCTGTCTCTATGAACGGATTGAACGGCGGGTGGAACAAATGATGGAAGAGGGGCTGGTGGAAGAAGTGAAGCAGCTGCGGGAACTTGGCTGCAGACGGGAGATGGTATCCATGCAGGGCTTAGGGTATAAAGAGATTCTGGACTATCTGGAAGGAGACTGCACTCTGGAGGAGGCCGTCTATCGGATCAAACGGGACACCAGGCATTTTGCCAAGCGTCAGCTGACCTGGTTCCGGCGGGAACGGGAGGTCATCTGGATTCACAAGCCGGAGTTTGATTACAATAACGACAGAATGCTGCAATATATGCAGAAAATTCTGAAAGAAAAGCAAATGATTTGACAAAAAGAGGAAAAAACGATGAAGGAAATGTATCAAAGGCTTGGAATCGGAGAAAAAGTCCTGGATTTCGGCCAGAAGCAGGAAAAAAAATTAAAAGAGCGTTTTGAGGAAATTGACCGCATAGCGGAATACAACCAGTTAAAAGTGATAAAAGCCATGCAGTCAAAAAAAGTCAGCGCAGAATGTTTCATGGGAAGCAATGGATATGGGTATAATGATTTGGGAAGGGACACGTTAGAAGAAGTGTATGCAGAGTGTTTTCGGGGCGAAGCGGCATTGGTGCGTCCTCAGATTACCTGCGGCACCCATGCGCTGGCGCTGGCCCTTATGTCCAATCTCCGGCCGGGAGACGAGCTGCTGTCCCCGGTGGGAAAACCCTATGACACGTTAGAGGAAGTCATCGGCATACGCAAGTCCAAAGGCTCTTTGGCAGAATACGGAATTACCTACCGGCAGGTGGATCTGTGCGCCGATGGAACTTTTGATTATGAATCTATCAAAAAAGCCCTGACAGAGCGCACCAAACTGGTAACGATTCAGCGCTCCAAGGGATATCAGACCCGGCCCAGTTTTTCGGTACAGCAGATTGGAGAGCTGATTTCTTTTATCAAACAGATAAAACCGGAGGTGATCTGCATGGTGGACAACTGCTACGGGGAATTTGTGGAAGAGAAGGAGCCTCTGGAAGCAGGGGCGGATATGATTGTAGGTTCCCTGATTAAAAATCCCGGCGGCGGCCTTGCCCCCATCGGCGGATACATTGTCGGAAAAAGAACATGCATTGAACAGGCGGCTTATCGGCTGACTTCTCCGGGACTGGGCAAAGAGGTGGGCGCTTCCCTGGGGGTGATTCAGTCCTTGTATCAGGGGTTGTTTCTGGCCCCAACGGTAACAGCCGCCGCGTTAAAAAGCGCAGTTTTTGCCGCAAATATCTATGAAAGCCTGGGCTTTCCGGTGATACCAGACGGCAGCGAAAGCCGTCACGACATTATTCAGGCGGTGACTTTGAACTCAAAAGAAGCGCTGATTGCATTCTGCCGGGGCATTCAGGCGGCGGCGCCGGTGGACAGCCATGTAACTCCGGAACCCTGGGCAATGCCCGGGTATGACGATGAAGTTATTATGGCGGCAGGCGCCTTTGTCCAGGGTTCTTCCATCGAACTGAGCGCAGACGGGCCTCTGCGGGAGCCTTATGCCGTTTATTTTCAGGGCGGGCTGACCTGGTACCATGGCAAGCTGGGAATTTTAATGTCTTTGCAGAAACTGTATGAGGCCGGCCTGGTGGAACTTTAACAGTTTACCATGAAAGCCTTTGGCTTCCATAGTATGGATGGCCATGCGGCCCGCCGGACGGCAGGCTGAGCATGATGAGGGTTTACAATGAAAAATATACCTCCTGGTACTCAGAAACAGCCGGCCTGGCGGGGCTTTTGTAAATTATTACGGCAATGTTTATGAATTTTTAACAATAAATTAGTATACACAACCATATATTTGTGCTAAAATAAAACGTAAAACTTTTTCCTTTGCTTTGAGAGAGCGGAAGGAAGATTATGAAAACACATATTACGATGAAAGAAATGCCGGAATCTGAGCAGCCTTTGGAGAAATGCATCCGCTACGGAGCCAGGGCCCTTTCGGATGCGGAGCTGCTGGCAGTGATACTGAAAACAGGCACAAGGAATCTGACAGCGCTGCAGCTTGCCCAGTTTTTTCTGTCCCGGAAAGAGAAGAATCTTCTGAACCTGGTGAATATGCGGCCGGAGGAGATGAAAGAAATTCCGGGAATCGGACAGGTAAAAGCGGCACAATTGAAGTGCATTGCAGAACTGGCAGAACGCATTGCCAAAACCAGCAGGCTGAGGGACGTAAGATTGAATGAACCAGCCAGCGTCGCAGGCTATTACATGGAATCTCTTCGGCACAAGACAAAAGAAAATCTGTTGTTAGCGATGTTTGACGCCAAAAGCCATCTGTTGGGGGAAGAAACCATATCCGTGGGGACAGTGACCAATTCCCTGGTTTCTCCAAGGGAGATCTTTATGATAGCCATGGAGTACAGAGCGGCCCATATTGTGCTTCTCCATAACCACCCCAGCGGAGACCCGACGCCCAGCGAAGCAGATCTTGCCGTAACCAGGCGTGTGGCGGAGGGCGGAAGGATTCTGGAGATTGTTCTTGCGGATCACATTATCATCGGCGATAACAGATATATCAGCTTTAGAGAAAATGGCCTTTTAGGTTGAGGAAAGGAACGTAGATTATGTCAACAAATGTTTATGGAATTGATTTGGGTACCTGCAATTTAAAAGTATTTTGCAAAGGAACCGGTAAAGTAATCAATGAGAAGAATACCATTGCGATTGTGAACAAGAACCAGCTTTATGCATTCGGAAATGATGCATATGCCATGTATGAGAAGGCGCCGGATTCCATCAAAGTATCATTTCCAGTGGTAAATGGAGTGATTGCAGATTACAATAATATGCAGAATATGATCGGCGAAGTGCTGGACAAGCATGTGAAAAACCATATCAAGGGAGCGGAATTTATCGTTGCCGTGCCTACGGATATTACGGAAGTGGAGAAAAAGGCGTTTTTTGACCTGTTTTACAAAAGCCGGTTTAAGCCAAAGAGCGTGCTGCTCTGTGAAAAACCCATTGCAGACGCAGTGGGCCTGGATCTGGATGTGAATTCTCCCACCGGATTTATGATTGTAAATATCGGCGCGGACACCACGGAGATCTCTGTGATTTCTCTGGGAGGACTGGTATTGAGCGATTTGCTTCATTTCGGCGGAAAACGTATTGATGAATCCATCATCAACCATTTAAAACGCAATTTTGGACTGGTTATCGGCCAGAAAACCGCCATGTATCTCAAAGAGACCCTCGGCTGCGCGCTGCCGGAGGAAGAGGAGACCAGCGCAGTGATTGTGGGGCGGGATGTGGTCAGCGGTCTGCCCATTGAGATGGAAATTTCATCTCCTGTGATATACGAGGCCATCAAGGACAATCTGAATTCCATCTGCAATTCCATTAAGATGATTTTGGAAAAGACGCCGCCGGAGCTGGCCCGGGACATCATTCATTCCGGCATCTATATTACCGGAGGCTCTTCTAAGATCAAACGGCTGGACGAACTGTTTACACAGATTACCAATATAAAGGTAAACACCTGTGAGTTGCCGGAAGAGAGCGCGGTCAGAGGTTTGAACAAGATTGTTTCCGATGAAAAATTCCGGAAACTGGCGTTTAGCATGAAGAGCAGAATTTATAAATAAAGGTGTAATCATTTATGAGACGTAAATCAACAAAACATTCGATTCCAACCAAATACACGCTGCTGTTTTTAACGGTTTTCTGTGTGATTGTCATGTTCGTAAGTTTTACGCTGAATCTGTCAGGAGGCCCCTTGAATACAGTGGCAGGATACGTGTTTGTGCCCATGCAGAAAGGGATCAATACCGTTGGAAACTGGTTTTTGTCGAAAGCGGACGATTTGAAATCCCTGCGGGATGTGATGGCGGAAAACAAAGAGCTGCAGGAGGAAGTGGACCGGCTGACCCAGGAGATAAATAATATCAAACTGGAGCAGTATGAACTGGAGAATCTCCGGGAGCTGATGGAGCTGGATCAGAAATATCCCAGTTATGAGAAAGTTGCGGCCCGGGTAACCGGCAGCGACGGAGGAAACTGGTTCAATATTTTCACCATTGACAAAGGCAGCAACGACGGAATTGAGAAGGATATGAATGTCATCGCTGGAAGCGGACTGGTGGGAATTGTCATTGACACAGGCCCTAATTACGCCAAGGTGCGTTCTATTATTGATGACGCAAGCAATGTCAGCGGCATGTCCCTTTCCACGGCGGATCGCTGCATTATCAATGGAAACCTGGCTGAGATGAACGAACATCAGGTCATTGAATTTTCTGATTTGAAGTGTGAGGATGACGCAGTGGCCTCCGGGGAACAGATGGTAACCTCCCATATCAGCGACAAATATCTGGAGGGGATTCTGATTGGATATGTCAGTGAGATTGAGCGGGACGCCAATAACCTGACTTATTCCGGCACCATTACGCCGGCAGTGGACTTCAGGCATTTGCAGGAGGTTCTGGTGATTCTGGATAAAAAGACGATTCAGGAAGAAAAGAAGGAGCAATAAGATGAAGCTGAGACGTAAATTTTCTGTGTTTGTGATAATTACCGTCTGCTTTCTGCTGCAGACCACATTGTTTCAAACCTTGTCTCTCGCCTCCATTTCACCCAATCTTCTGATTGTGGTGACTTCCGCCTTCGGATTTATGCGGGGGAGAAAAGAGGGGATGTGGACGGGATTTTTCTGCGGGCTTCTGTTAGACATTTTCTTCGGCAGCGTCATTGGATTTTATGCCCTGATTTATGCATATCTGGGCTATATCAACGGATTTTTCCGCAAAATGTTTTTTCCGGATGATATTAAGCTGCCGCTGATACTGATTTCAGTCAGCGACTTTTCTTACAACCTGTTAGTGTATCTGTTTTTATTTTTCCTGCGGGGAAAGTTCCGGTTTGACTATTATCTGATACACATTATTCTGCCGGAACTGGTGTATACGATTCTGGTAACCATTATTCTCTATTTTATCATTCTGAGAATCAATCAGAAATTAGAGAGCATTGAGAGAAGGAGTGCAAGTAAGTTTGTTTGAGTTTATCAAGAATTTTCTGAAAAAGTTAATAGGTTCCAGGTTATTTGTGCTCAGCGTGGTTTTAATTGGGCTCTTCGGCATTCTGGTACAGCGGATTTTTGTACTGCAGATTATCAACGGGGAAGAATATATGGATAATTATACCCTGCGGATTCAGAAGGAAAGAGTGACTTCCGGAACCAGGGGCAGTATTTATGACCGCAACGGGAAGCTGCTGGCCTACAACGAGCTTTCTTATTCTGTTACCATTGAGGACAACGGAATCTATGAAAGCAACCGGCAGAAGAATAAAATGCTGAATCAGGAACTGAACACCGTGATTCACATGATTGAAGATAAAGGCGACTCCATTACCAATACCTTCGGGATTCAGAAAAATGAAAGCGGAGTCTATGATTTTGTGGTATCCGGCCAGGCGTTAAAGCGTTTTCTGGCCGACGTTTACGGACATAACAAAACAGATGAACTGAAATATAATAAAAAATTAGGCTATAACGAAGGTTCTGCCAAGCCGGAGCAGGTGATGGAGTACCTGCAGGGGAAATTTGCCATCTATGTGGAAGGCAGAGAATATAAAGAGAAAATAGAGGGAGAACCTGATTTTTATACAGAAGAGGAAGCATACAAGATTATGATTCTGCGGTATGCCATTTCCCAGAACAGCTTTCAGCGGTATGTGCTGACTACCATTGCCCAGAATGTCAGCGAGGAGACTGTGGCAGTTATTAAGGAGAATTCTGAGAACCTGCAGGGAATTGACGTGGTGGAGGACAGCATCCGCGAATATGTGGACAGTATTTATTTCTCCCATATTATCGGTTATACCGGTAAAATATCCCAGACAGAGTATGACGACCTTTCCAAAGAAAATGATTCCTATACCCTGAATGATGTTATCGGCAAATCCGGCATTGAACAGGTTATGGATCAGGAGCTGCAGGGGACAAAGGGAACGGAGAAGTTCTATGCAGACAGTGTGGGCAGGATTACCGAGATGATAGAGCAGGTGGACGCTTCCTCCGGAAATGATGTGTATCTGTCTCTGGATGCAGATCTGCAGAAAGCCGTTTACTGTATGCTGGAGCAGGAGCTGGCCGGCATCTTATATGCCACCATAGAAAACATCAAGGAATATGATACCAGTACAGGCTCTGCGTCTGACATTAAGATACCCATTGATGATGTTTATTTTGCGCTGATTAATAATAATATTATCAATATCAGCCATCTGAGCGAGAAAGACGCCAAAGAAGTGGAGCAGCAGGTATACGGGACGTTTCTGAGCAAGCAGGCCTCTGTAATCAGCAGCCTGCAGCAGCAGTTTGCCTCTGCTTCCCCCACCCCTTACGGTGAACTGGACGAAGAACAGCAGATGTATATGAGCTACATTCTTTCCATGCTGGATCAGAATGAAATTTTTCTGTCTGACAAGGTAGATACCGAAGATGAAGTTTATAAAGGATGGAAAAATGACACTGTCAGCCTGTGCGAATATCTCAGGCGCGCCATTTCCATGGACTGGATTGACATTACAAAGTTTGACACGGAATCCAGATATTCTGACTCTACAGAAATATACAATGCGCTTGTAAATTATATTACAGAAGAATTAAAAAAAGACCGGGAGTTCAGCAAAAAGATTTATAAATACATGATAAATCAGGAATTGATTTCCGGCACCCAGATCTGCCTGCTGCTGTTTGAGCAGGGAGTTCTGCAGGAAAGCGAAGGTGACCTGACCGCTCTACAGACTGGGAATTTAAGCGCTTATAACTTTATGAAGGATAAAATCAAAAATCTTCAGATTACGCCTGCACAGCTTGCGTTAGATCCCTGTACGGCAAGCTGCGTTATGATAAATCCCAAAACTGGGGAGCTTCTGGCCTGTGTGACTTATCCCGGGTATGATACCAACCGGCTTGCCAATTCTGTAGATTCAGAATATTTTGCAAGTCTGCAGAGTGACTTGTCCATTCCCCAGTATAACAATGCCACTCAGCAGCAGACGGCTCCGGGCTCTACCTTTAAACCGGTAACGGCGGCAGCGGCCCTTGCAGAAGGCGTGCTCAGCGTCAGCGAGCCCATTGCCACCAAGGGAGAATTTACAGAAATCAATCCGTCGCCCAAATGCTGGATTTATCCGGGAAGCACCCATGGTTCCATCAATGTTTCGGAAGCCATCCGGGATTCCTGCAACTATTTCTTCTACGAACTGGGATACCGTATGAGTTCTGCCGGCGGCGTTTATAACGAGAACAAGGGAATTGCCACCATACAGAAATATGCAGAGCTGTTCGGGCTGAATGAGAAAACCGGAATTGAGATCCCGGAGAATGAGCCCCATATAGCAGATGAATATCCGATTACTTCATCCATTGGACAGAGTAACCACAACTTTACCACTACGCAGATTGCCAGATACCTGGCGGCAGTAGCAAGCAGCGGAAAGATTTATAAATTAACCCTGTTAGACAAAGAAACTACTTCGGACGGAACGCTGGTGAAGGAATTCAAGCCGGAGATTATCCGGGAGATTACAGAGGTGGCCCCTGTGTCCTGGGATGCGATTCACAATGGAATGCGTATGGTGGCGGAAAACAACAGATCCTTTAAGGATTTCCCCATTGCAGTTGCAGGCAAAACAGGTACGGCCCAGCAGATTACAACCCGGGCAAACCATGCGTTATTTATCGGGTATGCGCCCTTTGACAATCCTGAAATTGCCATTGCAACCCGTATTGCCTATGGATATACATCTGCCAATGCGGCGGAAGTGTCCAGTAATATCTTGAAATATTACTTTAAACTTGTGGATGAAGGAACTCTGTTAAATGGACAGGCAGAAGAGATTGAAAGCACTGCCAACGGATTTACAGATTAGAATTTGGAGGGATGAATTTGTCGAAGCCAGTCATGTTAAAAAGCAATAAATACGGCATTAATCTGATACTGGACAGCAGTATGGAGTTTGAAGAACTGCTGAACTGCGTGTTGGAGCGTTTTAAAGAGTCGGAAGGGTTTTTCAGGAATGCGAAAATGGCCATTTCTTTTGAGGGCAGGAAACTGACTCAGGAGGAGGAATTTCGGATTGTGGAAACCATTACAGACAATACTGCGGTGAACATTATCTGCATTTTAGACAATGACGCCTTGAAAGAAGAGCTGATCCGGCAGAAAATTGAGCGTTTTGAAGAGGAGCAGGCCGGAAGGACCGGAGAGTTTTACAAAGGGACCCTTCGTTCCGGACAGGTTTTGGACTGTGAGACCAGCGTTATTATCTTGGGAGACATCAATCCGGGGGCGAAGGTGGTTTCCAAGGGAAATATTGTGGTGCTGGGCGCGCTGAAAGGCAATGCCTATGCGGGGGCAAACGGAAATGAACAGGCATTTGTAGCTGCACTGGACATGGACCCCATTCAGATCAAAATCGGAGATGTCATTGGAAGAAGCGCGGATAAGGCGCCTCTTGCCGTAAAAAAGCGGGGCAGAAAACAGCAGGCAGCGGCAGAACCTCAGGTAGCCATTGTCAAAGACGGGAATATTTATATTGAACCGATTACAAAGGGTCTTTTGAATAGTATATAAAAATCAGGAGGATATGGTAGGATGAGTGAAGTAATTGTTATAACGTCAGGAAAAGGTGGAGTGGGTAAGACTACCACCACAGCGAATGTTGGGACAGGTCTTGCGCAGCTGAATAAAAAGGTGGTTCTGATTGACACAGATATCGGTCTCCGGAATCTGGATGTGGTAATGGGATTAGAAAACAGAATTGTGTATAACCTGGTGGATGTGATTGAAGGAAACTGCCGCATGAAACAGGCATTGATCAAGGATAAGCGTTATCCCAATCTTTCCCTGCTGCCTTCTGCCCAGACCAGAGACAAATCTGCCGTGTCACCGGAGCAGATGATCAAATTGATTGAGGAGCTGCGGGAAGAATTTGACTATATTCTGTTAGACTGCCCGGCGGGAATTGAGCAGGGATTTAAAAATGCAATTGCAGGGGCCGACCGGGCGCTGGTGGTAACTACGCCGGAGGTTTCCGCAATCCGCGATGCAGATCGCATTATCGGCCTTCTCTGCGCCCATGAAGTAAAGCAGACAGAACTGATTGTCAACCGCCTGCGCATGGATATGGTAAAGCGGGGCGACATGATGAATATCAATGATGTGACCGACATCCTTGCCATTGATCTTATCGGCGCAGTACCGGATGATGAACAGATTGTAATTTCCACCAATCAGGGAGAACCGTTAGTGGGCTCCGACTGTCTGGCAGGAAAAGCCTTTGAAAATATCTGCCACAGAATATTAGGAGAAGAGGTGCCGTTTCTGGATTTGGAAATTAAATCCAGCGTATGGGGGAAACTGAAAGAGATTTTTAAGAAAAATTAGGAGGAAGCCGCTATGGGTTTAATGGATTTATTTAAAAGAAAATCCTCCGGGGACATCGCCAAAGACCGATTAAAATTAGTGTTGGTTTCCGACCGTGCAAACTGTTCTCCGGATGTGATGGAAATGATTAAAAATGATATTATCCAGGTTATTTCAAAATATATGGAAATTGATGCGGAAGGTCTGGATATTCAGATTACCCAGACGGAATCTGAGGGAAATAACGGGAATGTGCCTGCGCTGTATGCAAACATTCCCATTAAGGACATGAAACATCCCAATGCTTCCCGATAAACCATGCAGTACAGGCAGGCTGACTATGAAGGACAATAGGTATAAGGAACAGTGATTATGTTAAAACAATATCAGATTAAAAATTACAATTTTCGTTTGATTGTCTATGTGATTGCGCTTACCATGCTGGGAATCAGCGTCATTGGAAGCGCGCAGAAATCTGTGCAGAGCAAACAGGTGCTTGGCCTGCTGCTGGGGCTTTTTGTCATGGCAGTGGTTTCTCTGATTGATTATTCTTTTATATTGCGTTTTAACTGGCTGATTTATATTTTCAATATAGGGCTGCTTTCCCTGATTACGTTCCATGTATTCGGAAGCGATGCCAACGGCGCCGGGCGCTGGATTGACATAGGCGGATTTCGCTTTCAGCCCTCTGAGCTGTCCAAAGTGCTGCTGATTCTGTTTTTTGCCTGGTTTTTTGGAAAATATCAGGAAAAAATAAATACCCTGCCTGTGATTTTGGGTTCCGGCGTATTGATTTTTGTTCCCTGGATTATGATTGAGGAACAGCCGGATTTGTCTACCAGTATTGTTGTTGCAATAATTTTCATTGCACTCTTGTTTTTAAGCGGATTAAGTTATAAAATAATTATAGGCGTGCTGGCAGTTTTGGTGCCTGCCGGAAGTTTGTTTATTTATTTGATCCTTCAGCCAAATCAGAAAATTCTCGATGGATATCAGTGGCGGCGTATTATGGCCTGGCTGCAGCCGGAGAAATATGCGAAGGATGCGTATCAGCAGCAGAATTCGATTATGGCAATCGGCTCCGGGCAGTTATGGGGTAAGGGGCTGAATAATGATACCGCATTTTCCGTGAAAAACGGCAATTATATACCGGAGCCTCAGACAGATTTTATTTTCGCAGTTGCGGGAGAAGAACTGGGATTTGTGGGAAGCGCAGTAATTCTGGCGCTGCTGCTGCTGATTGTGATCGAATGTATTCTGATTGGAAGAAAAGCGAAGGATTTATCCGGCCGTCTGATTTGCGGCGGTGTTGCTGTCTGGATTGGCTTTCAGACATTTGTCAATATCTGTGTGGTAACCGGAATGATGCCCAATACCGGATTACCGCTGCCCTTTGTCAGTTACGGGCTTACATCGCTTGTAAGTCTTTTTATTGGAGTAGGACTTGTATTAAATGTGGGGCTTCAGCCGCTGAAGTACAGAATGGAGGGTTTTTAAAATGAATATAGGATTAATTGCACATGATTCAAAGAAAAAACTGATGCAGAATTTTTGCATTGCCTATCGGGGAATTCTCTGTAAAAACGATTTGTATGCCACAGGCACTACCGGAAGATTAATTGAGGAAGTGACAAATCTGTCAATTCACAAATACCTTGCCGGGCATCTGGGAGGCGCCCAGCAGCTTGGGGCGCAGATTGAACACAATCAGATTGACCTTGTGATTTTTTTGCGGGACCCCTTAACACCGAAATCCCATGAACCGGATGTGAACAACGTGGTTCATTTATGCGATACACATAATATTCCGCTGGCAACCAATCTTGCCACAGCAGAATTGTTAATTAAATCATTGGACAGAGGAGATTTAGAGTGGCGTGAAATGTATAAATAAATTATTATCGTGCTCAGCCTGCCTGATTCTGTCGTTTTCGCTGATTTGCGGCTGCGGGGAACCGGTAAAAGTTGACAAAGCCTATCATATCACAGAGAGCGCCAGATTATACGGTTTGACTGCAGCAGGAGGAAGCGGAGAACAGGCGGAGTATGATTTTTTTGCAAAGGAGCTCTGCGTTGCAGGAAATGAAAATATACTCAGCGAGAATGTGACCGATTCTCTTTCCCAGGCCGCCGGCCTGTTCGATTTGAAGGCAAAGAATATGAAATTCGGCAAGAATGTTCATGAACGTCTCTATCCTGCAAGCACCACCAAGATCCTGACTGCCTATGTGGCAATCAAGCACGGAGACTTAAAGGCTTCTGCAACTGTGACGGAAGCGGAGCTTCAATTAGAAGCGGGCTCTTCGGTCTGCGGCCTTGCTGTGGGAGATACGACCACTTTGGAGCATTTACTCTATGGACTGATTCTCTGCAGCGGGAATGATGCGGCAAATGTCATCGCGGATCTGGTTTCCGGAAGCTCCGAAGAATTCGCAAAATTGATGAATGAGGAAGCGAAAGCCATGGGGGCTACCAGTTCCAATTTTGTGAATCCTCATGGTCTGCAGAATGAGGCCCATTACACTACGGTGTATGATATGTACCTGATTTTTAATACTGCCATTCAGAATGAGGAATTTGAGAAAATTATCAGCACCCGGTCCCACACGGCAGAACTTACCAATTCTGCAGGTGAGGCAGTGACCAAGGAGTGGATCACCACCAACAAATATCTGACCGGCGAGAAAGATCAGCCGGAAGGAATTCAGGTTATCGGCGGAAAAACAGGTACCACCAGCGATGCGGGTTCCTGTCTGGTTCTGTACAGCAAAAAGGGGGAGGACCCTTATATTTCCATAGTTTTTAAAGCGGAGCATGCAGACGGGCTTTACGAGGAAATGACACAATTGCTGAAAGAAATTTCAAATAACAGTTGAATTATTCGTGAATATATACTATAATTACGGTATGAAAATTACTGTTGTCATGCAAAATAGGGAATGAGGCGGAGAATTTACAGACAGCATTTATCTATTTTGTACAAATACGGTTGAGACTAGGAGGAGATTGTCATGGTACAAATTATAGCTGGAGAAAAGGGAAAAGGAAAAACAAAACATTTATTGGAGAAGGTGAATGAATCGGTTAAATCAGCTACCGGTAATATCGTATACCTGGATAAGAGCCAGAAGCATATGTACGAATTAAGCAATAAAGTTCGCCTGATCAATGTTTCAGATTATATGGTTTCAAATTGTGATGAATTTTTAGGATTTCTTTCTGGAATAATTTCCCAGGATCACGATTTGGAAGAGATGTATTTAGACAGTTTCCTTACCATTGCCAAATTGGAAGACGGCGATATCAGCCACGCAATCACAAAGCTGGAGGCTATCAGTGAGAAGTTCCATGTTAATTTTATTTTAAGCATTTCCAGGAACGAAAGTGATTTGCCGGAGTGTACCAAAGGGAAGGTTCTCGTATCTTTATAAGCCAAAGAGCAGATAGTTACGTTTAAGAAAAGGGGTTATCGCAGTGTTCGATAGCCCCATTCTCTGTTGCGTTCAAATGGTACTAAGCTTCGTTGATGGAACGGATACGTCCGAATACACTGCAGAGGTACAGACCGCCGATTCCTACAATTCCATAGATAATCCGGGTGAGCCAGCTCATATCGCCGAATAAAAATGATACCAGGTCGAAACGGAATAATCCAATCAATCCCCAGTTGACAGCGCCAATAATCACCAGTGCCAGTAGTGTGTAATCTAAGCCTTTGGTATTCATATGCATTCCTCCTTTTACATGAATTTAGTATTTCCAACAGGGATGAAATCATGTTGGAAGTTTCTGGAAGCAGTATTGAGTTTCTGCTTTTAAAGTGTTAGAATAGAACGGTCAGTTTCCTTGGAATAGTGATATTCAAAAAGACAGGACTTGAATGATATGGCAAATAAAAAAAATAAAAAAGTTGTAAAATTTCACAGAACGTCGCATTTTAATATAGGAGTACTGGTATTCCTTATTATTTTTGTGTATATGATTTATAACATTTTTCAGTATTTTACCGCCAAGCAGGTGGCAGTGTATGAGGTGACCCAGGGAACCATCACGCAGAATAATACCTTTACCGGAGTGGTTCTGCGGGAGGAAAAAGTGTTTCAGACAGAGAAGTCCGGATACATCAATTATTACAGCAAGGACGCTGCCAAAGTCAGCGTCAACTCTTATGTGTATTCCATTGACGAAACAGGAGACTTTTATAAGGAAATTACCAGTCAGAACGACGGACAGCTTTTTAAGGAAAAAGGTTCCTATGATGAACTGGAGAAAACGGCTGCAAATTATGTGCTGGATTATTCCGATGTAAATTTTTACCAGGTCTATACCTTTCAGTACGATATGGAAGCGGAATTGATGGAAGCCATCGGCTCAAACGCTCTGTCAAATCTGGATAATTATACCGGAGGCTCTTCTGGTTTTCATTCTTATCTGGCGCCGGAACCAGGCATTGTGGTATACAACACAGACGGTCTGGAACAAGTGACCGCCGATAATTTTACGGCGGATATTTTCAATGCATCCGCCCATACGAAGAATAATCTGGTGTCCCGGGAGCAGGTGACCGCAGGAGAGCCTGCCTTTAAACTGATCACCAGTGAAATCTGGGATCTGGTGATTCCCATTGACAAGAAGCTGGCGGAGGATTTGGCCAAGGAGAGCAATATCCAGGTGGAATTTAAAAAAGACAATTCCACGGCATGGGGAGCTTCCCGTATTTTAAATCAGGGGGAGCAATGGTATCTGATTCTTAACTTTCAGAATTCGGCATCCAGATTTGCCACTGACCGGTATCTGGATGTGGAATTGCTGCTGTCGGATACCAGCGGCCTTAAGATTCCCAATACGGCGTTGACGAAAAAATCTTTTTTCCTGATTCCCAAAGAATTCCTCACCAAAGGAGGAGATAACAATACCAACGGTGTTACCCGCCAGTATGAGGATGAAAAAGGCAAAACCGTGATGGAATTCACCCCGGTTTCCGTGGCGGAGGAGACGGAGGACAAGTACTATATCACCGGAAAAGGACTGGAAAAAGGGGATTTGGTGATTAAGCCGGATTCCAATGAGAAATACAGCCTGGAAGAAACGGCGTCTTTGCAGGGAGTTTACAATATCAACAGAGGATATGCCGTGTTCCGCAAGGTGGAAATATTATTTCAGAATCAGGAGTACACCATTGTGGATACTGGAACCAATTATGGAATTTCCATGTATGACCATATTGCGCTGGATTCCTCTGCGATTAAAGAAAATGAAATTATACGGTAGGAGGTAACCTGACATGATAAAAGAAAATCTGGCAAAAGTGCATGAGAATATCAGAAAAGCCTGTGAGAAGGCAGGAAGAAACCCAAAGGAGGTCACATTGATTGCGGTCAGCAAAACGAAGCCGGTTCCCATGTTAGAAGAGGCGTACCAGGCGGGAAGCCGTGAGTTCGGAGAGAATAAAGCCCAGGAAATTATGGATAAGTATCCGGCGCTGCCCGCTGATATCCATTGGCATATGATTGGCCATCTGCAGCGTAATAAAGTGAAATATGTGATAGACAAAGTCTGTCTGATTCATTCGGTGGATTCGCTGCGTCTGGCAGAAGAAATCAGCAGCCAGGCGGAAAAAAAGCAGGTGGAAATGGATATTTTAGTGGAGGTTAACATTGCCGAAGAAGAGAGCAAATTCGGGACTTCCAGAGAAGAAGCCGTCCGGTTGGTGGAAGAAATTGCCAGGCTTCCCCACATACACATCCAGGGGCTTATGACAATTGCGCCCTTTGTGGAAAACCCGGAAGATAATCGGGAATATTTTCGCCAAATCAGAGAATTATCTGTTGACATAATGCAGAAAAACATTGATAATGTAAATATGTCTGTGCTGTCCATGGGCATGACAGGCGATTATATGGTAGCAATCGAAGAGGGTGCCACAATGGTTCGGGTTGGAACCGGCATTTTTGGAGAAAGAAACAAGGGAGATTATTATGGGAATGCTTGATAAATTCTTAGATGTCATGAGATTGAATTCGGATGATGATGATTTTTATGACGATGATTACTATGATGACGACGACTACGAAGAAGAAAAACCCAAACGGAAGAGTATTTTAAAAGATAAGGATTCGGAAGACGAAGAAGAGTTTGAGGAAAAGCGTCCCCGTCCGGTAAAGACCCAGAAGGTAACGCCGATGCGTTCTTACAAGAAACAGGGAAACGGCATGGAAGTGTGTGTCATTAAGCCCACCAATGTGGAGGATGCCCGGGAGATTACAGAGACGCTGCTGTTAAACCGCACCGTTGTGCTGAATGTGGAAGGACTGGATGTAGATATTGCCCAGCGAATTATAGATTTCACCTCAGGCTCCTGTTTTGCCATCAACGGTAATCTGCAGAAGATTTCCAATTACATATTTATTATCACTCCGCCCAGCGTGGATATTTCCGGTGATTTCGCAAATATTATGGATGCGTTTGATGTACCTCCCATTAAGACGGAATTTTAAGGAATGAAAGATATGGCAAGAGACAGATTACTACACAGAACCTCTTCTGACGCAGCAGACACGGGAAACCGGCCGGCCAAAGGGCAGGGAGAGTATCAGGATACCCTGTTTGCCAGACATTTGATTGATTTGTCCAGACAGGCGCAGCAAAAAAACGTTGTTTTATTCAGTGATTTTCTAAATCTAAATGAATTGAATATTTTTCACCGGCAGAGTTCAGAGCTGTATTCCGGATTTGAACTGTACGGCGGATATGAATTAAGTGAGCGTCAGATGATTGCATTTTTGCCTGATGCTCTTTGTTATACCTGGAAATTCCCTATTTCCTGCCTGAAAATCTCGCCGGTGAATCGGAAATTTGCAGAAAAGCTCAGCCACCGGGATGTGTTGGGAAGCCTGATGAATCTTGGAATGGAACGCTCCAGGGTTGGGGATATTCTGGTGGATGACACGGAAAGCTATGTATTCTGCCAGGAGAATCTGGCGGAATATCTGACAGAAAACCTGACAAGGATACGAAACACCACAGTTCTTGTAGAACCGGCCGCGCCAAACGAGGTTCACATTGAGCCCAAACTGGAAGTAGCGGGAGGAATTATCACCTCTAACCGGCTGGACAGCGTGGTTGCCTGCCTCTGCAAAATCTCCCGTTCCCAGGCAAGCCAGTGGATTCGGAGCGGCAAAGTGTTTATTGACAATAAAGAGACGCTGCAGGTGACCTGTGAATGCAGGCCGGGGGATTTGATTTCAGTTCGTTCCGTGGGGCGGTTCCGTTTCCTGGACTGCCGGGGAGAGACGAAAAAAGGCCGTCTGAAAATACAGTATGAGCGGTATCTCTAAAGCAGCTTTCAAGCACGCTGCAGTACTGGGAATCGGCTCAAAAATAAGACAGAAAGGAACGATATGGCAGCATATCGGGAAATGTTATGGGAAAAACAATTACAGTATCATATGAGGGAAAACCTTCTTATCAGATTGAGATTCAAAGGGATTTCGGCCTTCTGCCGGAAAAATTAAAAGAGCTGGGGTACGGCGGGAACCGGGCATGCATCATCACAGAGACTACCGTTGGAAAGTTATATTTAGAAGAAGTGAAAGGGCTGCTGTCTCCCATGTTTTCCTGCTGCATTTCTTTTGTATTTGAAGCCGGGGAAGCCAGCAAAAACACAGATACAGTGGGAAAGGTCTATGAGCATCTGATACAGAACTCTTTTGACCGCAAAGATGTGCTGATTGCCTTAGGCGGCGGCGTAGTGGGAGACTTAACGGGTTTTGCGGCGGCCACCTACCTGCGGGGCATTGATTTTGTTCAGGCGCCCACCTCGCTTCTGGCTCAGACAGACAGCAGCATTGGCGGGAAAACAGGGGTGGATTTTTTACAATTTAAAAATATGGTGGGAGCGTTTTACATGCCCAAGCTGGTATATATGAATATATCTGCCTTAAAAACGCTGCCGCAGCGTCAGTTTTCTTCCGGAACCGCTGAATTAATCAAGCATGGATTTATCAAAGACCGGGATTATACGGACTTTATCAGCAGCCGCAGCGAAGCAATTATGGCCCAGGAGTATGAGACAATGGAAGAGATGATTTACCGAAGCTGCCGGATTAAACAGGCCGTGGTGGAAGCGGACCCCAAAGAGCAGGGAGAGCGGGCGCTTTTGAATTTCGGCCATACCATCGGCCATGCCATTGAAAAATTATCAGATTTTACATTATTTCACGGGGAATGCGTGGCTCTCGGCATGATAAGCGCCGGATATATTTCCTGTCAGCGGGGAAATATCACAAAGGAAACACTGGATGAAACAGAGAGGATTCTGGAAAGCTACGGACTTCCCACAAGGCTGAAGGGGTTTGCCCATACGCCGGAAGAGATTCTTAAAACCACCCGGTCAGACAAGAAAATGGAATCCGGGAAAATTAAGTTTATCCTGCTGAAGCAGCCCGGAGAGGCATATATCACAAAGGAAGTGACGGATTCTGAAATTTTGGCCGGAATTCGGTATATTTTGCAGTAGAAAGAGTGTGCGTATGGGAACAAAAAAAAGAAACAGCTATCTGTGTTACATATTTGGCGCGGCGTTTTTGCTGATTCTGGATCAATGGACCAAATATCTGGCGTCGGTTTATTTAAAGGACGGTTCTTCCATTATTCTTATCAGGGATGTGTTTCAACTGCATTATCTGGAGAACCGAGGCGCGGCCTTCGGGCTGCTGCAGGGGCGGAAATTGTGGTTTGTCGCCATAACAGTGATTATGCTTGCAATGATGCTTATGGTGTATTACCGTATCCCCCTGGAAAAAAAGTATCGTTGGATGCGCGTTATTCTGGCGCTTCTGACTGCAGGCGCAATGGGAAATCTCATCGATCGCCTGCGGCTGAATTATGTGATAGATTTTTTCTATTTTGAATTGATTAATTTTCCGATTTTTAATGTGGCGGATATTTATGTAACTGTTGGAATGGCGTTATTGATGGTGTTGGTATTTTTCTATTATAAGGAAGAGGAGCTGGAGGTTCTCTGGCCTTTTCACAAAAAAGAGCAGAACGGGTAAGATTGTTGTTCTGCCCAAAAGGAGCAAAACGTGAGTGAATTGGAATTTTTGGAATATTGCGCCGGGCCAGAGCATGTCGGAGAACGGCTGGACAAATTTCTTTCGGCGGTTTGTCCGGACTGCTCCCGGTCATTTCTGCAAAAACTGGTGAAAGAGGGCTGTGCGCTTGTGAATGGGAAAGTCCAGAAAGTGAATTACCGGGTCAATGAAAAGGATATGGTTGCATTAAAGGTGCCGCCGCCCCAGGAAATCCGGATTTTGCCTGAGGATATCCCACTGGATATTCTCTATGAAGATTCAGATTTATTAATTGTAAATAAGCCCAAAGGCATGGTGGTGCACCCTTCGGCGGGCCATTATTCCGGCACGCTGGTGAATGCAGTTCTGTTTCACTGCAAAAACAGTCTTTCCGGCATCAATGGGGAAATCCGTCCCGGCATTGTGCACCGCATTGATATGAATACCACCGGGGCCCTGGCCGTGTGCAAAAATGACAATGCCCATGTGAAAATTGCAGAGCAGATTAAGGCCCATTCCGTGACCAGGCGGTATCTTGGAATCGTGAAGGGACTGGTAAAGGAGGAGGCCGGAACCATTGAGGGAACCATCGGCAGGCATCCTGTGGAACGAAAGAAAATGGCGGTAAATGTGAAAAACGGCAAGCGGGCGGTTACCCATTACAAGGTGCTTCAGCGTTTTTCAAAGCATACCTATATGGAGTTTGAACTGGAAACCGGGCGGACACACCAGATCCGCGTTCATATGGCAAGCATCGGCCACCCGATTCTCGGCGATGATCTTTACAGCAATGGAAAAACACCCTGGAAGCTGCAGGGACAGACATTGCACGCAGCCACCCTTGGCCTGATTCATCCTGTTACGGGGGCGTATCTTGAGGTGACGGCGCCTTTGCCGGAATATTTTTCAGAACTTCTGAAAAAAAATTTGTAAAAAATATAGATTGAATTTTCCGAACATTTGTATTAGAATAGATAGAAGAAATATTTTAAGAACGAAAGAGCAATCACGCAGTCACTTATGCCCACCTGCATCTACAGTGTTTATGTTCAAAGAGACACAGTGCAGCGTTGAGATGGAGCGTGGGTAGAGCGGCTGTATACAACAAGGACGGGAAAAATGCAGGATAAAAACAATACTCAATACTTTAAAGTGGAAAAAGAACAGCAGATACAAGTGGACGATGTTCTGGAAATTGTCTATGGCGCCCTGCGGGAGAAGGGCTACAATCCGGTGAATCAGATTGTGGGCTACATCATGTCGGGAGACCCTACGTACATTACCAGTCACCGCAATGCCAGAAGCCTGATTATGAAAGTGGAACGGGACGAGCTGGTGGAGGAGATACTGCGCCGGTATATTCAGAGCAATTCCTGGGGTTAGGAGGACATTTTATGCGGATTATGGGCCTGGATTTCGGCTCTAAAACAGTGGGCGTTGCCGTAAGCGACGCTTTGCTGATGACTGCCCAGGGTGTGGAAACCATTTGGCGGAAGTCACCAGGAAAGCTTCGTCAGACACTTGCTAGGATTGAAGCGCTGGCAGGGGAATACGAGGTGGACAAAATTGTGCTTGGATTCCCCAAGAATATGAATAACACAGAGGGAGAGCGCTGCCAGAAAACGCTGGAATTTAAAGAGCTGCTGGAGAAACGGTGCCAGATTTCCGTCATCCTGCAGGATGAGCGGCTGACAACTGCCGCAGCAACCAGGACTATGATAGAGAGCGGTGTGCGCAGAGAGAATCGGAAAGAGCATTCCGATCTAATTGCCGCAGTGCTGATCCTGCAGAATTATCTGGATTTGACGGCATTTCAGAAAGAGAATCATTCGGAGGAATAAAAGGATAACAGAATGGAAAAAATTGTATTTCAGGCTCCCCAAAACGGAGGGTCTGTGGAATTTTACGTGTTGGAGCAGACCAAAATCAATGGTCAGAATTACCTTCTGGTGACAGAGGAGGAAGAAGGAGACTGCGACGCTTTTATTTTGAAGGAGCTGTCACAGGAAGAACAGGAGGACGCCATGTATGAAATGGTGGAATCTGAGGAAGAATTGGAATATATATCCAGAATATTCGGAGAAATACTGGAAGATGTTGATTTTACTATGTAAATTCTGCCCTCTGCAACTGGCGGGATACATTTGAACAGATTTTAAAGGAACAAAAATAAGAATTTTACAGAAAGGTGTTGCGATGATCCAGGATGATTTTGAAAAAATTTTAAAAGAACATGGATTGAAAAAGACCAAACAGCGAATTATGGTATTAGAGACACTGGCATCCTGTGGGGATCGGCATCTGACTGCGGAAGAAATATATGAAATAGTAAAGGCAGAGTTTCCGGAAATTGGACTGGCTACTGTCTATCGGACCATACAATTGCTCCTGGAGCTGAACTTGGTGGAAAGCATTCAGTTAGGAGATGGCTATGTGCGTTATGAAATTGGAAGAATTGGGGGACAGGGAGCGCACCACCATCACCATTTAATATGTCTGGGATGCGGAAAAGTAATATCTTTTTGGGATGATTTGTTAGACGAATTGGAGAAACGGATTAAAGAATCAGTCTCTTTTCAGGTCATCAACCATGAAGTAAAGCTCTATGGCTATTGTAAATCATGTCTGAAACAGGAACAGGAGAGCCAGAAAGGAGAACAGGAAACCTGCAAAGCATTTGGAGGTGCAATTTGAAGAAAGAACATAACTCAAAATTGAAAATCATTCCTTTAGGCGGGTTAGAGCAGATTGGAATGAACATTACTGCCTTTGAATACGAAGACAGTATTATTGTAGTAGACTGCGGTCTGGCTTTTCCGGAAGACGATATGCTCGGCATTGATTTGGTAATACCGGACACCACTTATCTTAAGAACAACATTGAGAAAGTAAAGGGATTTTTTATTACCCACGGCCACGAGGATCATATCGGCGCCATTCCCTATGTCCTTCGTGACATCAACGTGCCTATTTACGCAACGAAACTGACCATCGGCATTATAGATAATAAACTGAAAGAGCACAACATGCTTTCTAAGGTAAAGCGGAAAGTGGTAAAATACGGACAGCACATTAATCTGGGCTGCTTTAGGGTAGAATTTATCAAAACCAACCACAGTATACAGGACGCTGCCGCCCTGGCAATTTATTCGCCGGCGGGCATTGTAGTCCATACCGGCGACTTTAAGGTGGATTATACGCCGGTATTCGGAGATGCCATTGACCTGCAGCGGTTTGGAGAAATCGGAAAGAAAGGCGTACTGGCGCTGATGTGTGACAGCACCAATTCAGAGCGGCCGGGATTTACTAATTCGGAACGCACCGTAGGAAAGACCTTTGACAATATATTTGCAGATCATCCCAATACCAGGATTATCATTGCAACGTTTGCATCCAATGTGGACCGGGTGCAGCAGATTATCAATTCCGCTTACAAATTCGGCCGCAAGGTAGTGGTGGAAGGCCGCAGCATGGTCAATATTATCTCCACCGCCACAGAACTGGGCTATCTGCAGATTCCGGAGAATACCTTAATTGATATTGAGCAGCTTAAGAATTATCCGGATGAACAGACGGTTTTGATTACTACAGGAAGCCAGGGAGAATCTATGGCGGCATTGTCCCGGATGGCGGCAAGCCTTCATAAGAAAATCACCATTAAACCCGGCGATACCATTATTTTCAGCTCCAATCCCATTCCGGGAAATGAGAAAGCCGTGTCAAATGTTATCAATGAGCTGTTTATGAAGGGCGCAGAAGTGATTTTCCAGGATGCCCATGTGTCCGGACATGCCTGCCGGGAAGAAATCAAGCTGATTTATTCTCTGGTGAAGCCCAAATATGCCATTCCGGTTCACGGAGAATACCGGCATTTGCGGGCTCATGCCACCATTGCAGAAGAGCTTGGGTTTCATAAAGATAATATATTTGTCCTTTCCTCCGGAAATGTACTGGAACTGGATGATAACGGCGCTGAGATTACCGGACAGGTTCCGGTGGGCACTGTTCTTGTAGATGGACTGGGAGTAGGCGATGTGGGAAACATCGTTTTAAGGGACCGGCAGCACCTGGCGGAGGACGGAATTATAATTGTAGTGATGACCCTGGAATCCGGCAGCGGACAGGTTTTGGCAGGACCGGACATTGTAAGCCGCGGTTTTGTATATGTGCGGGGAGCTGAGAGCCTGATGGACGAGGCCCGGAAACTGCTGGATGAGACAATGGATTATTGTATGGGCAAGAACATTACAGACTGGGGCAGGATCAAGACGGAAATCAAAGACGAGCTGGGAGAATTTGTCTGGAAGAAAACCAAGAGAAGGCCCATGATTATGCCCATTATTATGGAAGTTTAAATTGAGGTTGGTATGAGTTACATTGATGAAAAGATAGAAGCTCTGATCTATGCAGTAAAAGAAAGCACGGAATACAAGGAATATCAAAAAGTGCGGAATCTGGTACATTTAGAACCGGAAAAAGAAAAGGCAATTCATGAGTTCCGGAGAAGAAGCTTCGAATTGCAGCGGCAGAGAGATGTGGATTTGTATTCTGAGATGGATCGCCTGGAAAAAGAATTTGCCCCTTTGCGGGCAGAGCCTTACGTCAATGAATATCTTTCAGCGGAACTGGCTGTGTGCCGGATGATACAGCGTATCAATTATCGTCTGATGGAAGAAATAGAATTTGATCTGGGATTTGAATAATGGATTGGATGTGATCCAGGTTGTGGAAAGACAGGGGAGGGGCAGGCTATGAAAAGCAGCAAAATGGCACTGAGTGTTCTGAATAGCGTACTGGGGATTCTGATTATGGTTCTGATCCTGTTTGTGACTTTGAAAGCAGGAGAAGCAGCCTATAACCTCGGTTACCGTGTCTTTACAGAACCTTCCGTGGACAAAGAGCCTGGAAAAGATGTGACGGTGCGGATTCAGAAGGGAATATCCGCCACAGAACTGGGCAGCCTGTTGGAAGAAAAAGGGCTTGTGGATAACGGCGTTCTTTTTTCCATACAGCTTTATCTGTCCTCCTTTGACGATAAATTAAAATCAGGGGATTATGTGCTGAATACCTCCCAGACAGCAGAAGAAATGATACAGATTTTGGCAGGAGAAGAGACAGAGGAAGCAGAAGAATGACCGGAAATGAGCGCCTGATTACGTATATTAACTCTTTGGACGCCGGCAATTCCCCGCTGTTGGAAGAAATAGAAGCAGAGGCGCAGCGCACCTCTGTGCCGGTAATCCGAAAGGAGACACAGCAGCTTTTAAAGGTTCTGCTTGCGATGAATTGTCCCGGACGGATTCTGGAAGTGGGGACGGCAATCGGATTTTCCGCCCTTTTGATGGCAGACGGCAATCCGGTTCCCTGCAGGATTACAACCATTGAGAATTATGAAAAAAGAATTCCCCTTGCAAAAGCAAATTTTTTGCGTGCAGGGAAGGAAAATGTGATAGAATTATTAGAAGGAGACGCCAGTCTGATCCTGAAAGATTTGACTGAAAGCTATGACTTTATTTTTATGGATGCGGCCAAAGGCCAGTATATCCATTTTCTTCCGGACGTGATGCGTCTGCTTGCACCGGGAGGAATTCTGGTATCAGACAATGTGCTGCAGGACGGCGATATTATAGAATCGCGTTTTGCCGTTACCAGAAGAAACCGTACCATTCACAAGCGGATGCGGGAATATCTCTACCAGCTGACCCATTCAGAAGCTCTGACAACGTCTGTTCTTCCGGTGGGAGACGGCGTGACGGTCAGTGTGAAAAAGAGGAGTTAGCATTGCAGTCTGAAAGGATCAGCGGGAGTGAAAGAAGGGAACAGGGAATGAAGAAACCGGAGTTGCTAATACCGGCCAGCAGCCTGGAGGTGCTGAAAGTTGCAGTGATTTTTGGCGCTGACGCGGTGTATATCGGCGGAGAGGCCTTTGGATTGAGAGCAAAAGCAAAGAATTTTTCTCTGGATGACATGAGAGAGGGAATTCAGTTTGCCCACCAACACCAGGTCAGAGTTTATGTGACTGCCAATATTCTGGCGCATAATCAGGATCTTGCGGGAGTCAGAGAATATTTTACAGAACTAAATGAAATAAAGCCGGATGCGCTGATCATTTCAGATCCCGGGATATTTACTCTCGCAAAGGAAGTATGCCCGGAGGTGGAGGTGCACATTTCCACCCAGGCAAACAATACCAATTATGAAACTTACCGGTTCTGGCACAGACTGGGCGCAAAGCGGGTGGTTTCTGCAAGGGAATTGTCCCTGACTGAGCTTTCAGAACTTCGCAGCCATATTCCCGATGAGTTGGAAATAGAAACCTTCATTCACGGAGCTATGTGCATTTCCTATTCCGGCCGGTGTCTGCTCAGCAATTACTTTACCGGGCGGGACGCCAATCAGGGGGCCTGCACCCATCCCTGCCGGTGGAAATATGCGGTAGTGGAGGAGACAAGGCCGGGAGAATATCTGCCTGTGTATGAGAATGAACGGGGAACTTACATTTTTAATTCCCGGGATTTATGCATGATAGAACATATTCCGGAGCTGGTGCATGCGGGAATTGACAGCTTTAAGATAGAAGGAAGAATGAAAACAGCCCTCTATGTGGCTACTGTGGCAAGAACTTACCGAAGGGCCATTGACGATTATTTTGTTTCAGAAGAAACTTACCGGGCCAATATGCCCTGGTATTTAGATCAGATCGTAAACTGTACATATCGGCAGTTTACCACTGGATTTTTCTTTGGAAAACCGGATGAATCTTCACAGATTTATGATAATAACACTTATGTGAAGGAATATACCTATCTTGGAATTGTGGGGGAAATCAATGAAGAAGGGTTCTGCCGGATCGAACAGCGGAATAAGTTTTCCGTTGGAGAGACAATTGAAGTAATGAAACCGGACGGAACCGATATTCCGGTCATTGTGAAACGGATTCAGGATCAGGACGGTAATGAGATGGAGTCAGCGCCCCATCCAAAACAAATCTTATATATTGATTTAGGACAGCCGTTGGCAAAATTTGATATTTTGCGCAGACAGGAAAAGGAGGAGCAGGCAGATGAGCAATGAAAGATATGTTGCATATGTGGGAACTTACACCCACGGAACCAGTGTAGGAATTCATATTTATGATTTGGATGTGGAAGGGGGAAGCATGGCAGAACGCAAGGTGATTCCCATTAACAATCCTTCCCATCTGACCGTTTCTGCGAATGGAAAATTCCTTTATTCCATAGCAGACGAGGGCGTCGCTGCGTTTAAAATCCTTCCGGACGGTGATCTGGAAGCCATGAATGAAAAATGGATCGGCGGAATGCGCGGCTGCTATGTGGATGTGGACAAGGAAAACCGCTATCTGTTTGTAGGCGGTTACCACGACGGCCGAGTGACTATGATGCGCCTGAATCAAGACGGAAGCATTGGGGATATTGCAGACGGAATTTTCCATACAGGTATGGGCAGAAGTATTGCGGAGCGCAATTACCGCCCTCATGTGAACTGTGTCAAATTGACTCCTCAGCAGCGGTTTCTCTGCGCGGTGGACGGCGGTCTGGATCAGGTGAAAATATACCAGATTGACTATGAAAAGGGCAAGTTAAAGATTGCGGATATTCTGCGGGAGCATCTGGAGTCTTCTCCCAGAATGATCCGTTTCACTCCTGACGGAAGATTTGCCTATGTGTTATGTGAAGAGAGCAATGAAGTGGATGTATACAGTTACGAATGTACGCCCCAGGGACCGGAATTTGAAAGACTGCAGAGCATTCCAACAGTGGAGGAAGAGGAAAAAATGAACTGCGGAGCCTCCGGTATGGAAGTCAGCAAAGACGGCAGATACTTGTTCTGCTCCAATGCAGGGGCCAATTCTGTGATAATTTACTCCATTAACAAAGAAACCGGGGAACTTACGATGATCTGTGATTCCAAAATCAGCGGGGACTATCCGAAATCTATCGCAATCTTTCCGGACGGCCAGTATTTTCTGAGTCTGAACCATGATACCAATGAGATAATGACATTCCATGTGGATTATGAGAAAAAGTATTTTCTGATGAAAGGCAGGCCCATTGCCATCGATCAGCCCAATTGCATTCATATCCATAAATTATCATAAAAAAGAGACAGCACTTGCCGTAATTCAAGTCCGGCAAGTGCTGTATTTGTTTAGCTTCTGGTTTTATAAAATCCTTCCAGAGATTCCATCCGACTTCCCATTTGCTCCATCATCAAATCCAGCAGCGTTAATGCGGCCATGGATTCCACCACAACTACAGCTCTTGGAACAATAATCGGATCGTGGCGGCCGTGAATGGAGATTTCCAGAGGTTCTCCGTTTCGGGTGATGGTATTTTGCAGGGAAGCAATGGATGGGGTGGGCTTTACAGCCGCCCGGAATATAATGGGCATTCCGTTGCTGATCCCCCCCAGGATGCCTCCGGCATGGTTGGTGGCAGTTCTGATTTCTCCGTCTTTTCTATCAAAAGAGTCATTATTTTCAGACCCGAGAGCGGCAGCGGCGGCGAAGCCGTCTCCAATTTCAAAGCCCTTTACCGCTCCGATGGAAAAAACAGCTTTTGCCAGATTTGCGTCCAATTTTTCAAAAACAGGTTCCCCGATTCCTGCCGGCACGCCGGTGATGATGCATTCAATGATTCCGCCGGCAGAATTTTTGTCTGCCATACAGGTTTGCAGAAACTCCTGCGCCTGTTGGCAGGGCAGTTCTTCCGGCATGTACAGCGGACTGGACTGTATTTTTTCGGACAGCTCTGATAAATCGCCTGACAGAAGCTCCTGGGGGGAGCTGGAGATGGAAACAGGGCCGATGGAACGGGCATAGGTCAAAAAGGTGACGCCCAGCTGCTTTAAAATCTTGGCGGCGACGGCGCCTGCCGCAACTCTGCCGATGGTTTCCCTGCCGGAAGATCTGCCGCCTCCCCGGTAATCCCGGAACCCGTATTTCATGTCAAAGGTGTAATCTGCATGTCCGGGACGGTAATAGTTTGCAATTTCCCCGTAGTCCTTAGAATGCTGATCTTTGTTAAACACCAACAGGCTGATGGGAGTTCCCGTGGTTTTCCCTTCGAAGATGCCGGAAAGAATCTCGGCGGAGTCAGCTTCTTTTCTCTGGGTGGAGAATTTTGACTGCCCCGGTTTCCGCCTGTCTAAGAATTTCTGTATGTCTGTTTCATCCAGGGAAAGCCCCGCCGGACAGCCGTCGATTACAACGCCGATGCCCCGGCCGTGGGACTCTCCCCAGGTAGTGATTTTAAAATGATTTCCGAATGTTGAACCTGCCATAATAACCTCCTGAACTGGATACTGGATTTCCAGGCGGTACTGCCTGAAAAATATTCTAAAACGCTGCAAGCCTAACAGCGATTCTGCTTCATTATAGCGAACCTGTGCAAAAAAGAAAAGTATTTTGTTGAGAACAGAGAAAAATTCTGTTATACTGATACCGTTCGTTCCGTGATTTATATTTTTAAACGCAGACGGCCAATAAGCTGCCGCTGTATCTGAATATAAGATAACACCCTGTAAATTTCAATAACAGAAAGGAATTGTTATGTATAAATTATTAAAACAGGAAGGCCGCGCCAAACGCGGAGAATTCCATACGGTACATGGAGTGATTCAGACTCCGGTTTTTATGAATGTGGGCACCGCCGCGGCCATCAAAGGCGCAGTATCCACCCAGGACTTACAGCAGATTAAAACACAGGTGCAGCTTTCCAATACGTACCACCTTCATGTGCGCCCTGGGGACGAGCTGATTTGGGAACTGGGGGGACTGCACAAATTTATGGTCTGGGACAAGCCCATTCTCACTGATTCCGGCGGATTTCAGGTGTTTTCCCTGGCAGGGCTTCGGAAAATCAAAGAAGAAGGCGTATATTTCCAGTCCCATATTGACGGCAGGAAAATTTTTATGGGGCCGGAAGAGAGTATGCAGATTCAGTCCCATTTAGCTTCCACCATAGCCATGGCCTTTGATGAATGTCCTTCCAGTGTGGCGGAACGTTCCTATGTGGAAGCATCCGTTGCAAGAACTGCGCGCTGGCTGAAACGCTGCAAAAAGGAAATGAAAAGGTTAAATCAGCAGGAGGACACCATCAATCGTCATCAAATGCTGTTCGGCATCAATCAGGGAGCGATTTTTGACGATATCCGTATTGAACATGCAAAGCAGATTTCCGAACTGGATTTGGACGGATATGCCATCGGCGGACTGGCAGTGGGAGAGAGCCACCAGGAGATGTACCATATTCTGGATGTGACGGTGCCGCATCTCCCACTGGAGAAGCCAACGTATCTGATGGGAGTGGGAACTCCTGCAAATATATTGGAGGGAGTGGAACGGGGCGTGGATTTTTTTGACTGCGTATATCCCAGCCGAAACGGGCGCCACGGCCATCTGTACACCAATCAGGGAAAACTCAACCTGTTTAACCGAAAATATGAAAAGGATCAAAGGCCCATTGAAGAAGGGTGCCAGTGTCCGGCGTGCAGAAACTACAGCAGGGCGTATATCCGCCATCTGTTAAAGGCGAAAGAAATGCTGGGTATGAGACTGTGCGTGCTCCATAACCTGTATTTTTACAATACCATGATGGAAGAAATCAGGGATGCGCTGGATCAGGGGCGGTTCCATGCATATAAAGAAGAAAAATTATATGGCATGAAGCAGAGGGAAGATGACAGTGCAGTATCATGAGAATCATATGGCCTGCCCGGAATTTCTACCGGTTAATTGCTAAAATTTTTATAAATCCTGGAAAACCACTTGCTCTTGCCTGCTATTTTGTGTACAATAGAATAAGTGTCTGTCCAAAAGGCATGGACAATAAGGAGGAAGCGCCCAAGGGCATCCCATATGTCCAAAAGGCATGGACAATAAGGAGGAAGCGCCCAAGGGCATCCCATATGTCCAAAAAGCATGGACAATAAGGAGGAAGCGCCCAAGGGCATCCCATATGTCCAAAAAGCATGGACAATAAGGAGGAAAACAAATGTCTATTTTAGCTCAAACAGAAGCGGCGGCCGGATTTTCCATCGTCTGGATCTTGATCATGTTGGTAGCTCTTTACTTCATGATGATACGTCCGCAGCAAAAGGAAACCAAGAGAAAGAATGCAATGTTGGCAGAACTGGCGGTGGGAGATACCGTGTTAACTACCAGCGGCTTTTATGGAATGGTCATTGATATCACAGAAGATACTGTTATTATGGAATTTGGAAATAACAAGAACTGTCGTATCCCAATGCAGAAAGCGTCCATTGCAATGGTAGAGAAGCCGGAAGATGCAGTAGAAAAAGAGAGCAAATAATATAAGGACATTCTCAGGCTGGACCGGAGAGTGTCCTTTTTATATGATAGTAACCCTAATCATGCTCAGCCTGCCGTCCGGCGGGCCGCATGGCCATCCGACAGCCCCTAATTCCATGTTTAAAGAATGTCCTATATCAAAAAATAATATAATCCCACAATACCATAACTTCAACTTATAAAAACCATAAAAAAGAAAAATATCTTTTCCAGTTGAAATCCCATGGCAAATATACTATAGTAGTACTATTGATTGTCAAATCCCACAGATGCAAAGGAGAGAACGGGAATGAATTATAAAATTGGAGTAATTTCCGGAGATGGAATCGGGCCGGAAATTGTGAAGGAAGCAAAGAAAATATTAGATAGAACAGGACAGGTATACGGACATACCTTTTCCTATGATGAGATATTGATGGGCGGCGTTTCCATTGACGCCACAGGAGTTCCTCTGACAGACGAAGCCATTGCCCAGGCGAAAGCGGCGGAGGCAGTTCTGATGGGTTCCATCGGCGGAAATACAAGCACCTCCCCCTGGTATCAGCTTCCGCCGGAATTAAGACCGGAAGCCGGATTGCTGAAGCTGCGCAAATCCCTGAATCTGTTTGCCAACCTGCGGCCTGCATATCTGTATGAAGAGTTAAAGGAAGCCTGCCCCCTCAGAGAAGATATTATCGGAGACGGATTCGATATGATGATTATGCGGGAACTGACCGGAGGGCTTTATTTCGGAAAACGGGTAACCGAGGAGCGGGAGGGCCTTATGACCGCTGAGGATACCCTGACTTACAACGAACAGGAAATACGCAGAATCGCCAAACGGGGATTTGACATTGCCATGAAGCGCCGGAAGAAAGTAACCAGCGTAGATAAAGCAAATGTGCTTGACTCCTCCCGGCTCTGGAGAAAAATAGTGGAAGAAGTGGCAGCGGATTATCCGGAAGTTGCCTTAGAGCATATGCTGGTAGATAACTGCGCCATGCAGTTGGTAAAAGATCCGAAACAATTTGATGTGATTTTGACAGAGAACATGTTTGGTGATATATTATCAGACGAGGCAAGCATGGTAACCGGCTCCATTGGGATGCTGTCCTCGGCAAGCTTAAACGATACCAAATTCGGCCTGTATGAACCAAGCGGCGGTTCTGCGCCGGACATTGCTGGAAAAGGAATTGCCAATCCCATTGCAACTATTTTAAGCGCCGCAATGCTTCTGCGTTATTCCCTGGATCTGGACCAGGAGGCGGACGCAGTGGAGTCGGCAGTCAGACAGGTGTTGAAGGAGGGTTACCGTACCATTGACATTATGCCTCAGGAGGAAGAGAAAAAATCTTCTGTCACTCAGGTAGGAACCAGTGAAATGGGAGACCTGATTGCAGAAAGGATTCAAAAATAACAGGAAGGGAGACGGCGGCGTCCGTCTGCCCGGAAAGAGAGGAAAATATGCAGCTGACAGGAGCACAGATTGTGATAGAATGTCTGAAAGAGCAAGGTGTGGATACTGTCTTTGGTTATCCGGGAGGAGCCATTTTAAATGTGTATGATGAATTATATAAACACAGACATGAGATAAAACATGTTCTGACCTCCCACGAACAGGGCGCAAGCCATGCGGCCGACGGATATGCCCGCTCCACCGGTAAAGTGGGCGTGTGCCTGGCAACTTCAGGGCCGGGAGCCACCAATCTGGTAACCGGAATTGCCACAGCCTATATGGATTCCGTTCCCATGGTAGCCATTACCTGTAATGTTACAGTTCCGCTGCTCGGAAAAGACAGTTTTCAGGAAATTGACATTGCGGGAATCACAACGCCCATTACCAAGCATAACTTTATTGTAAAGGAAGTAGAAAAACTGGCCGATACCATCCGCAGGGCCTTTCGGATTGCCGGCCGGGGCCGGCCGGGGCCGGTTCTGGTGGATATCCCAAAGGATGTCACTGCCAATCAGACAGAATTTCACCCGGTTACAATTCAGCCGGAGAAACGGTGCTGCGAGAACATTACAGAAGAAGCCTTGAACCAGGCGGTGGATATGATCCGCAGGTCCAAAAAGCCTTATCTGTTTGTAGGAGGAGGCGCCGTGATTTCCGAAGCCAGTCAGGAGCTTTTGAAATTTGTAGAAAAAGTACAAACGCCGGTTACCGATTCCCTGATGGGAAAAGGGGCCTTTGACGGAAACCACAGCTTATACACGGGAATGCTTGGGATGCATGGAACGAAAACCTCCAATTACGGCGTCAGCGAATGTGATTTGCTGATTGCAGTCGGCGTAAGATTCAGTGACCGGGTGACCGGAAATGCCAGAAAATTTGCCAGACATGCCAAGATTCTTCAATTTGATGTGGACCCGGCGGAAATCAATAAAAATATCGTCACCGACGCTCATGTCATCGGAGATATCAAAGAAATTTTAATACGGTTAAATCAGCGTTTGGAGCAGCAGAATCATGAGGAATGGATCTCAAAGATTATGGAGTACAAAGAATCCTATCCCTTGAAATATCCGAAAAACGGTCTGAACGGCCCTTATCTTATCGAAGAAATTTACAGGCAGACCAAAGGCGACGCCATTATGGTAACTGAAGTAGGACAGCATCAGATGTGGGCGGCTCAGTTTTACCGTTACAAGAAACCCCGCACCCTGATTACCTCCGGAGGGCTTGGAACCATGGGCTATGGCCTGGGGGCGGCCATCGGGGCGCAGATTGCCAATCCGGGGAAACAGGTGATAAACATTGCCGGGGACGGCTGTTTCCGCATGAATATGAATGAAATTGCCACGGCAGTGCGGCAGAAGCTTCCTTTGATACAGGTAGTGGTCAATAACCATGTATTGGGCATGGTGCGTCAGTGGCAGACTTTATTTTATGAACAGCATTATTCAGCCACCGTTTTAAATGACAGTGTGGATTTTGTGAAACTGGCGGAAGCCCTGGGCGCGAAGGCATACCGCGCTTCCACCAGAGAAGAATTTGCAGAAGCTTTTGCGAAGGCTCTCGCCTGTGAGATGCCCGCAGTCATTGACTGTATCATTGACAGCGACGACAAGGTGTGGCCCATGGTGGCGCCCGGAGCTGCCATCAGCGAGGCATTTGATGAAGGAGATATGAAGCAGAGCTGAAAGCAATACACGAACAGAGGCTTAAAACTGTGAAATGTTACTATTGACATAGAAAGAATTGTGCAGGTAAGAAAGAGGAGGAAAACAATGAGCAGAGTTTACAATTTTTCCGCAGGACCGGCGGTTCTGCCGGAGGAGGTTTTACAGCAGGCGGCAGATGAAATGCTGGATTATCAGGGCAGCGGCATGTCCGTAATGGAAATGAGCCACCGCTCCAAGGTATATGACAGCATCATCAAAACAGCAGAAGCTGATTTGCGGGAACTGATGAATATTCCCGATAACTATAAAGTACTGTTTTTGCAGGGAGGAGCTTCCCAACAGTTTGCCATGATCCCCATGAATCTGATGAAACATAAAAAAGCCGCTTACATCGTAACCGGCCAGTGGGCGAAAAAGGCATTTCAGGAGGCGCAGATTTACGGAGAGGCAGTAAAAGTGGCTTCCTCTGAGAATGAGACTTTTTCCTATATTCCGGACTGCTCTGATCTGGATATTCCAGAGGATGCAGATTATGTCTATATCTGTGAAAACAATACAATTTACGGAACAAAGTTTCAAACGCTGCCCAATACCAAAGGCCATACGCTGGTGGCAGACGTGTCCTCCTGTTTCTTATCTGGGCCGGTGGATGTATCCAAATACGGCATTATCTACGGCGGCGTTCAGAAAAATATCGGCCCTGCAGGCGTGGTAATTGTCATTATCCGGGAAGATTTGATCACCGATGATACATTGCCCGGCACGCCTACCATGCTGAAATACAAAACCCATGCAGACGCGGAATCCCTTTACAATACACCGCCGGCTTACGGCATTTACATCTGCGGAAAAGTATTCCAATGGCTGAAAAAAATGGGCGGTTTAGAGGCTGTGAAGCAGCGCAATGAGGAAAAAGCCAAAATTCTGTATGATTTCCTGGACGAAAGCAAAATGTTCCGGGGAACCGTAAGAAAACAGGACAGATCCCTGATGAACGTACCCTTTGTTACAGGAGACAAGGAGCTGGACGCTAAATTTGTAAAAGAGGCGGAGGCTGCAGGATTTGTAAACTTAAAGGGCCACAGAACCGTAGGCGGAATGCGGGCAAGTA
Organism: Petralouisia sp.; assembly: GCF_056822245.1. Classification (NCBI taxonomy): domain Bacteria; kingdom Bacillati; phylum Bacillota; class Clostridia; order Lachnospirales; family Lachnospiraceae; genus Petralouisia; species Petralouisia sp. The sequence goes on from NZ_JBQIOP010000007.1 coordinate 88,305, forward strand.
TTTATAATGCCATGCCGAAAGAAGGCGTGGAGAAATTAGTGGCCTTTATGAAAAAATTTGAAGAGGAGAATTAAAATGTTCCAATATCATTGCTTAAATCCCATTGCCAATGTGGGACTGGATTTATTCAGCCAGGAGTATAAAAAAACCGAAAACATCAACGAAGCCCAGGCTGTCCTGGTGAGAAGCGCAGCCATGCATGACATGGAATTTCCGGAAGGGCTCTGCGCTGTTGCCCGGGCAGGCGCCGGCGTGAACAATATTCCCCTGGAAAAATGCGCAGAGCAGGGAATTGTGGTATTCAATACACCCGGAGCCAATGCAAACGGCGTCAAAGAACTGGTTTTTGCAGGAATGCTTCTGGCTTCCCGGGACATCACCGGAGGAATTAACTGGGTACTGGAAAATAAAGAAAGCGAAACCATCAGTAAGGATGTGGAAAAAGCCAAAAAAGCCTTTGCAGGATGCGAAATCGCAGGTAAGAAATTAGGCGTTATCGGCCTGGGCGCAATCGGCGTCAAGGTGGCCAATGCCGCTACCCATCTGGGGATGGAAGTATGCGGCTACGATCCCTTTATTTCGGTCAATGCGGCCTGGAGCCTGTCTAGGAATGTCAAACATATCAGCAATGTGGAAGACATTTACCGGGAATGCGATTATATTACGATCCATGTTCCGCTGCTTGAGAGCACGAAAAAGATGCTGAACAAAGAAGCCTTCGCGCAGATGAAAGAAGGCGTTGTGATACTGAACTTTGCAAGGGATTTACTGGTGGACGAGGAAGCAATCTTAGCGGCCATCAAAGAAGGAAAAGTAAAGAAATATGTTTCCGATTTCCCCAACAGCGCCACTGCAGGACAGGAAGGATGTATCCTGATTCCCCATTTGGGCGCGTCCACGGAAGAATCGGAAGATAACTGTGCAGTAATGGCTGTACAGGAAGTCAGGGATTTTTTGGAAAACGGAAATATCCGCAATTCCGTCAATTACCCCAACTGTGACATGGGTGTCTGCTCCGGGGCAGGCCGGGTGGCTATTCTTCACAAAAATGTCAAAGGCATTATCGGAAAATACACTGCCGTTATGGGAGAGAACAATATCAATATTTCCGATATGACCAATAAGAGCCGGGGCGATTTTGCCTATTCCCTTCTGGATATTGATTCTCCGGTAACGGAAGCGGCTGTGGAGCAGCTGAAAAAGATTGACAGCGTATTGAAAGTCAGAATTGTAAAATAATAAAATTACAGGGGGAAACGTCTGTGTTTCACAGTCAGTTTCCTCCTGTTCTCATTACTGCCGGTACTTTGTATTGTAATGAAGCAGTATCGTATTCAGATAGTGAAATTCATCCATCACATGATGATAAATACGGAACATGGATTCACAGGAGACCCTGGTCTGTTCCATAATCTGCGGAAAATATTTTTCCAGCGTCATCAGGATGGTACTGTCCATATTGCAGCTCTTATATCGTTCTTTTAAAAAATCAGTCAGGTTCGGACGATAGGAAATATGCCCGCCCGGAATCATCATATTGCTGATAAAATAAGAAAGGGCCACAATCTCTCCTGCCGGGGAGGGAGTGAACGTGAGAGGCTCGTTTCTGGACCAGCATTTTATAATCTGGAAGGATTCTGTGATAATCTTCAAAATCTGAGCGTCTACCGTATCGGACAGTATTTTTCTGGTCACGTCCATGGTGGAATTCTGATATAATTCTTTTAGGTAGCAGTCATAATCATCCGCACTGGCCAGATCCGAGGACAGCGCCACTTTTCCGATATTGTGCAGCATGGCGGCAAGCTGTACCGGCTTGGCAGATGCGTCGGGCAAATGCAGCGTATGGGACAGATTTTCCGTTAAATACACGGCATAACTGGTGTGGAGCGCTGTATATTCATTCCGGAAATCCACTGAAAAAATAAAAGTCATCAGGTACTTGCGTATCTGCTCTTCCGACAGGAGCAGATGTTCTTTGGTATAGGAGGCAACTTCTTCCTGGTATGTTTTGTTCTGCAGATGTTCCAAAATCCGATATTTCTTATCCGCTTCATAAAACCAGCGGATTCCGGCATCCGGAAATACAGCTTCACTGTATCTGCCTAAAAATGAATTCAGATTCTCTGCATTGTTCAGCACGCAGAAAATATCAATCCGGTCTGCCAGATAAATCAGTTTGGCCATATCTCTGTGATAATTGCCGATGGGAACCGGATAATACTGGGCATTGCAGTGGTGATGATACAAAACAATATCTGCATAATCTGATAAAGGAGAGAAATTCTGAAGCAGAAGATATCCAAACACAGAATGCTCCATGGAATCGTTCATATCGAAGCTCAGCATGGAGTCAATCTCTTCCCCTTTGTATGCGCCGATATCGTGAAGCAGCCCCAGCATAAAGATGTCCTGCTTTTCCTGCTTCGTGTAGTAACTGGTATCTGTCAGCATTTTCATCAGAATATATGCAACGCGTTCACCGTGATCAATCAGACGCGGGTCAAGATGCCGGAACGAATGGCTGATGACGTCTACGATGTTAATTAGTTGGGAACTGCTCATGTACATTACCTCCTTTTTATCTTTCATTTGAAAATATTGTTTGCCTTTGCAGCGCAAATATTATACTATAATAATTATAGTGAATTTATATGCAGGTGTCAACAGAACAATATGGAGACTGGCGCCTGAAACAAGGAGAAGCGAAATGTTTTTGACAAATACAGCAAATTATCTGACAGAGAGAATCCTGCTGGCAGAATCCATCACAGACAATCTGGCGGAGCTTCAGCAGTTGGAAAAAGTTGCAGAACCGGGATTTCTGAAAAGTTACCTGGATGACCTGGTTCCGCATCTGGTTAATTTTGCCTTCCGGGCTGTCCTTGCAGTTCTGATTTATTTCATCGGCAGAAAAATCATTGGGTGGCTGCGGAGGCTTTTGCGGCGGGCATTGGAACGTTCCGGAGTGGACGAAGGAGTGAAGCAGTTTCTGGATTCCTGCGCCAAAATTACACTGTATCTGATTCTGGCAATGGCAGTAATTAATGAGCTTGGCATGGAGACCACTTCCATCGTGGCGGTATTGGGTTCGGCGGGCCTGGCCCTGGGTCTGGCCCTTCAAGGCAGCCTGTCCAACTTTGCCGGCGGCGTTCTGATTCTCTTGTTTAAACCATTTAAAGTGGGGGACTATATTATGGAAGATACCCATGGGAATGAAGGAACAGTGGCAGAAATTATGATTTTTTACACCAAGCTGTCAACGCCGGATAACCGGACGGTGGTGATCCCCAACGGAACGCTGGCCAATGCCAGTCTGACCAATGTGACACAGCAGGACAGGCGGAGAGTGGATGTATATGTGGGCGTTTCCTATGACACAGATATCCGCCGCGCCAAAAAGCTTTTGTCAGAAATTCTTTTGTCAGAACCGTCCCGGATGGAAGAAGAGGACTGGCAAGTGTTCGTGGATGAACTGGGAGACAGCAGCGTCAGGCTGGGCTGCCGGCTCTGGGTGGCGGCTGCTGATTACTGGCAGGTAAAATGGCGGCTGAATGAACGCATCAAAGAGGTCTTTGATGAAAATCAGATTGAAATTCCCTACAACCATCTGACGGTGGAGCTGAAACAGTAACGGCCTTTATCTGGAACGGGGAATAGATATATCAGACAGAAAATAGAATCAAGAAGAAGCAGAAAGGAACAATGAAAATGAATCTGAAAAACTGTAGCGCGTATGAATTGTTGGAAGAGAAGCACTTAGAGGACATCAAGTCCGAAGGTTTCCTGCTGAAGCATAAAAAGAGCGGGGCCAGAATCTGCCTGATTTCCAATGAGGACGACAACAAGGTATTTTATGTGGGATTCCGCACTCCGTCTTTAGACAGCACCGGGGCGGCCCATATTTTAGAACACTCCGTATTGTGCGGTTCCGAGAAATATCCGGTGAAAGATCCTTTTGTGGAGCTGGCCAAAAGCTCTCTAAATACATTTTTGAATGCCATGACATATCCGGATAAAACAATTTATCCCCTTGCAAGCTGCAATGACAAGGATTTTCAAAATTTAATGGAAGTCTATCTGGACGCGGTTTTTCATCCCAATATTTACAAATGCAGGGAAATTTTCTGCCAGGAGGGATGGCACTATGAAATGGAAAGCCTGGACGCGCCCCTTACCATCAACGGAGTAGTATACAATGAAATGAAAGGCGCTTTTTCCTCCCCTGACGGCGTGTTGGAGCGGGAGATTTTAAACAGCCTTTATCCTGATACCTCCTATGCCTTTGAATCCGGCGGAAATCCGGAAAATATTCCGGAGCTGACTTATGAACAATTTCTGGCATTCCACCAGAAATATTACCATCCCTGCAATTCTTATTTTTATCTTTACGGGGATATGGATATGGAGGAAAAATTAAACTGGATTGACCGGGAATATCTCAGCAAATACGACAGGATTTTCGTAGATTCTGAGATAAAAATCCAGAAGCCCTTCCAACAGCCCAGGGAACTTGTCATACCCTATCATATAGCCAGCGGCGAGGAATTAAAAGACAACACTTATCTGTCTTATAATGTGAGCATTGAAACTATTTTGGACAAAACACTGTACGTAGCCTTTGACATTCTGGATTACGCACTGCTCAGCGCGCCGGGGGCTCCCTTAAAGCAGGCTCTTTTAGACGCCGGAATCGGCAAGGACATTATGGCCTCCTTTGACTGCAGCAGCCTGCAGCCCCTGTTTTCTATCATCGTAAAAAACAGCAATCCGGAACGGAAAGAAGAATTTTTGAATATCATCCAAAAGGTGCTGAAGGATCAGGTAAGCCAGGGCATTAACCGGAAATCACTTATGGCCGGGATCAACAGTTTCGAATTCCGGTACAGGGAGGCCGATTACGGTTCCTTCCCCAAAGGGCTCCTTTTAGGAATCAAGTGTCTGGACAGTTGGATTTACGATGAAAATCAGCCGTTTTTACACCTGGAGGAACTGGAAATTATTGAATTTTTAAAATCCCAGACAGAAACGGGATATTTTGAGCAGTTGCTTCAGAAATATTTTCTGGAAAATCCTCATGCCTCTGTGGTTCTGGCAAAGCCGGAATACGGGCTGAATGCAAAAAGAGAAGAGGATCTGGCGAAAAAATTAGCAGAGTACAAAGCTTCTCTGTCTTTAGAGGAACAGCAGGCGGTAGTTGATTTTACTCATCATCTGAAACAATATCAGGAGGAGCCTTCTGCGCCGGAGGCTCTGGACACAATCCCCATGCTTTCCAGAGAGGATATCAAAAAGACCGGAGAAAAATTATATATCCGGGAACACAGAACCGATGATACCCTGATGCTGTGCCATGATATTGATACCAACGGAATTGCGTACTTCAGCCTGCTTTTTGATGTGGGTGAAATTGCCAGAGAGGATATTCCATGGCTTGGCATTTTAAAGTCTGTGCTTGGCTATGTGGACACCGCTTCCCACAGTTTTCAGGAGCTTGCCAATGAAATTAATCTCCATACCGGAGGCATTTTCAGTGAAATCGGCATTTATCCCCATGCCCGGGAAAACCGCATTCTCCTGAAATATGAGATAAAAATAAAAACCCTGTACCATGAGATTCCAAAAACCGCTGAGATTGTCCGGGAGATTCTCTCCGGCAGCAATTTCCGCAGATACGAACGGCTCTATGAGATTTTAGCCCAGTTAAAATCCAGACTGCAGATATCTTTAAGCTCCAGCGGGCATTCTGTATCCTCCATACGGGCCATGTCTTATTTTTCAGAAAGCGCCCGCTATACCGATATGGTTCAGGGAATTGAATTTTATCAGTTAGTGAAAGATCTGGAAGAGCATTTTTCTGAGAAAAAAGATTTCATCAGCAAAAAACTGGAAGCCCTGATGCCGTTTATTTTCCGCAGAGACAATCTGATGATCAGCATCGGCGCAGAACCGGAAGGAATGGAAGCATTGGAACAGGAGCTTCCCGCTGTCAAAGCAGTCCTTTCGGAACAGATACCGGAAAAATCAGAGCCTTCCATTTCCCTGGAAAAGAAAAACGAAGGCTTTCTGGATGCGTCTCAGGTGCAGTATGTTTCCAGGGCCGGGAATTTTAAGCGGGCAGGATATGAATATACGGGAACTCTGCGGATACTGAAAGTCCTTTTAAGCTATGATTACCTTTGGCTTAACATCCGGGTAAAGGGCGGGGCTTACGGCTGCATGAGCGGGTTTACCAGAAGAGGGGACGGCTATTTTACCTCCTACCGGGACCCCAATTTGTCAAAAACCAATGAAGTTTATGAAGGGATTCCGGAATATTTAGATCAGTTCCAGGCAACGGAGAAGGAAATGACCGGCTATATTTTAGGAACCTTCAGCAGCGTAGACGCGCCGCTGACGCCGGCAGGAAAAACGGGAAGAAGCGCCACGGCTTACCTTACAGGAATCACAGAAGAAACGCTTCAGAAAGAGCGGGAGGAAATTCTCAAGGCTACGCAGGAGGATATCAGAAGCCTGTCCGGCATTGTAAGGGCAATTTTGAAAGAAAACGCATTCTGCGTGATTGGAAACGAAGAGAAACTGAAAGAAGAAAAAGGACTGTTTCTGGAGCTGAAGAATCTTTAGGAGAAAATATGGAGCAGAATATAAAATCAGGATTTGTAACATTGATAGGAAGGCCGAATGTGGGGAAATCTACGCTGATGAATCATTTAATCGGACAGAAGATTGCCATTACTTCCAAGAAGCCCCAAACCACCAGAAACCGTATCCAGACGGTGTATACGGAGGAGAAGGGCCAGATTATATTTGTAGACACGCCAGGCATTCACAAAGCCAAAAACAAGCTGGGAGAATATATGGTAAATGTGGCGGAACGGACGCTGCAGGATGTGGACGCCGTGCTGTGGCTGGTGGAACCGACCAGCTTTATCGGTGCCGGAGAACGGCATATTATAGAAAAGCTGGGTAAAATCACTACGCCGGTGCTTTTGATTATCAATAAAACCGATACCGTCAAGCCAGAGGAAGTGCTTGCCGCCATCGACACGTACCGAAGGGAATATGACTTTGCGGAAATCGTTCCGCTGTCAGCCCTGCGGGGAGAAAATACGGACATTTTAACAGAGCTGATTTTCAAATACCTGCCCTACGGCCCGATGTTCTATGACGAGGACACCATTACCGATCAGCCGGAGCGTCAGATTGTGGCGGAAATTATCCGTGAAAAATCACTTCATGCTTTAAATGAAGAAATTCCCCATGGAATTGCCGTTACCATCGAACGGATGAAGGAGCGCAGAGACGGCAGAATTACAGATATTGAGGCCACCGTCATCTGCGAACGGGATTCCCACAAGGGAATTATTATAGGAAAAGGCGGCGCAATGCTGAAAAAAATAGGCAGCAACGCCCGGTTTGAAATTGAAAAAATGCTGGAACGTCAGGTGAACTTAAAGTTATGGGTGAAGGTCAAAAAAGACTGGCGGGACAGTGATTTCCTGATTAAGAATTTCGGTTACCGGGAAGAGGAATAAAATACTGCGGCTTTGAGGAATAAGGAAGCTCCGGTTCTGCCAGAATTTATCTGGTATATCTGGAAACCGAACGGATACCCTAATATTAATTACAGTTGCAGGCTGTTTTCTTTTGCCTTTTGCATCACTTGCCGTTGCGCAGGCATTTCGGAATCTGGCAGACTGTAAGAAGCAAACGAAGAACAAGGGGGCATCCAGATGGTAGCGCAGGAATGGACGAAATTTGCAAGCACAGGAAGCATTCAGGATTACTTAACTTACAAAGGTCATGGGAGCAGGGAAGCAGCCCTCTCAATGATGGCAGAGCGAGAAGAGAAAGGCGGGAGTGTGAGAAGAGATGGGGCAGACCATAACGCTGACAGGTATGATTTTATCTGCGGCCCCGGTGGGAGAATATGACCGAAGAGTCATGCTGCTGACGAAGGAAAGAGGCAAGATTTCCGCCTTTGCCAGAGGCGCAAGGCGGCCGGGCAATCAGCTGATGGCGGCGGTCAGCCCTTTTTCCTTCGGCAGTTTTGAGACATACGAAGGGAGAAGCTCTTATACTATTGTCAAAGCGGAGATCACCAATTATTTCCGGGAATTGGCAGAGCATATGGAAAATGCCTGTTACGGATTTTATTTTCTGGAACTGGCAGATTATTACGCCAGAGAAAACACAGAAGAAATACATATGTTAAAACTCCTTTACCAGTCTCTCAGAGCGTTGGAAAAGGAGACTTTAGACAACCGGCTGGTACGCCGGATTTTTGAGCTGAAAACCATGGTGGTAAACGGAGAATACCCCAATGTATTTTCCTGCATGTCATGTGAAACAGAAGAAAATCTTCACTGGTTTTCCACAAAGGCCGGCGGTATGCTCTGCAAGAACTGTAAAGGGCAGGAAAACAGCAGAGCCGTGGATGATTCCACCCTCTATGCCATGCAGTATATCATAACCTCCACCATTGAAAAACTGTATACGTTCACAGTCTCAGAAGCCGTTTTGGAGAATCTGGAGGATATTATGAATGAATATATGGCATTTTACATCGATCAGAAGTTTCATTCCCTTCAGATATTGGAAGAAAACGAAGGATTTGCCGCCCAGATTAGGGGAATTTCTTCCAAATCCGGAAATCAATAGTTGCAATCACAGCCAGAAAAGAGTATAATATGTGCGATTCACGTATTAGACTTTGAGGAGGTTGAGCATGAAAAAATTTATTTCCATCAGTCTGGTTCTGATTGTGGCAGCCGGGCTTTTGACAGGATGTGGGAAATCTTTGGAGGCAGATCGTGATACCGTGTACATACAGAAAAAAGGCAATGTAGTCAGTGCGGCTATCGCAGATTTTGACAAAGATTATTATGACGAAGAAGAACTTAAGAATTATATTGAGGAAAGGGTATCGGATTATCAGGAGGAGCATGGAAAAAATACAGTGAGCATTGATGAATTTTCCGTAGAAGACGGCGTTGCCCGGCTGTTCATCAAGTACGGCAGCACGGAAGAATATCAGAATTTCAATGATGTTACCTTATTTTCCGGAACCATTCCCCAAGCATTGGCAGAAGGCTATAGCTTCGAGGAAGATTTTACAGAGATTAAGGACGGGGAAGCCGCCGGAAGCGTAAAGAAAGACGCGGTTGCAGATCTTGATGCAAAAGTGATTATTTTAAGTGAAAAGGTTGACGTTAAAGTAGACGGCGCCATTCAGTACGTATCTTCCCGGTATACAACGATGAAAGCAAAGGATACTGTATCCATTCAGCTTCCGGAGGAGGCAGAGGACGGGGAAGAGTCTGCGCTGGTATATGTGATATATGAATAACGGGCCCGGCAGAAGAATCATGCCGCAAAACGAATCCGGCAGAAGAATCATGCCGCCTGACTGGCAGCGGACAGAATGAAATGACAGCAAAGAGCAAAAGTATAATAAGAAAGAGGTAGCAATATGGAAAAAACCATGGAAAAAATCGTGGCACTGGCAAAGGCAAGAGGTTTTGTTTATCCAGGCTCCGAGATTTACGGAGGCCTTGCAAATACCTGGGATTACGGCAATCTGGGCGTGGAGCTGAAAAATAATGTGAAGCAGGCATGGTGGAAGAAATTTGTGACGGAAAACCCGTATAACGTAGGCGTGGACTGTGCCATCCTGATGAATCCGCAGACCTGGGTGGCTTCCGGGCATTTAGGAGGATTTTCCGATCCTTTGATGGACTGCCGGGAATGCCATGAGCGGTTTAGGGCAGACAAAATCATTGAGGATTATGCAGAAGAAAAAGGCATTGCATTGGATGGAACCGTAGACGGCTGGAGCCAGGAACAGATGGTGAATTTCATTGAAGAGCATCAGATTCCATGTCCTTCCTGCGGCAAACACAACTTTACGGATATCCGCCAGTTTAACTTAATGTTTAAAACCTTCCAGGGAGTTACGGAGGATGCGAAGAATACCGTGTATTTGCGTCCGGAAACAGCCCAGGGTATTTTTGTAAACTTTAAAAATGTACAGCGGACTTCCCGCAAAAAAGTTCCTTTCGGCATCTGCCAGATTGGAAAATCTTTCCGTAATGAGATTACGCCCGGAAACTTTACTTTCCGTACAAGGGAATTTGAACAGATGGAGCTGGAATTTTTCTGCGTGCCCGGAACGGATCTGGAGTGGTTCCAATACTGGAGAGGTTTCTGCCGCGACTGGCTTTTAAACCTGGGCATGAAAGAAGAAGAGCTGCGTCTGCGCGACCATGATCCGGAAGAACTGTCCTTCTACAGCAAGGCCACCACAGACTTCGAATTTCTGTTCCCCTTTGGCTGGGGCGAGCTTTGGGGAATTGCAGACCGTACCGATTATGATCTGACCCGTCATCAGGAAACTTCCGGCCAGGACATGAGCTATTTTGACGATGAAAAGAAGGAAAAATACATTCCTTATGTAATTGAGCCTTCTCTGGGCGCAGACCGTGTGGTTCTGGCGTTCCTCTGCTCTGCCTATGATGAGGAAAATATCGGAACAGAAGAAAAACCGGATATGAGGACGGTGCTTCATTTCCATCCGGCTCTCGCTCCGGTAAAAATCGGTGTTCTGCCCCTTTCCAAAAAGCTGAATGAAGGCGCAGAGAAAATTTTCTCACAGTTATCCAAAAAATATAACTGTGAATTTGACGACAGAGGAAATATCGGAAAGCGTTACCGGAGACAGGATGAAATCGGAACGCCGTTCTGCGTGACCTATGACTTTGAATCAGAAAATGACGGTGCAGTAACCGTACGGTTCCGCGACAGCATGGAGCAGGAAAGAGTGAAGATAGAAGAACTGGATGCATATTTTGCAGATAAGTTTGAATTTTAATTATCATAGAGTTGGCGCTGCAGCAACAGTTACCAAAAAACAGGATTGCCCTTTTTCAAAAGAAACGGGCAGTCCTGTTTTTTTGGCAGCTGCTGCTGCAGTTTCATCTTCTGTCTTATATGAAAATTTGTTCTGTCTCATCTGCTGCGATATTTAACCGCCGGAGTAATAACAAAAAAACGAAAAAATAGACTTGCTATTATTCCAAAATATGTTAGAATATATATGTGCGCTTTAGAGTCGTGCACCGTCTTATTGTGGAATGATAAGAATAGAGAAATCATCCACTGTCTCATTGTGTAATGGCAGATGCGGAATAACAAGGCAAAGATATTTCCGGCCAACCGTCCATATCTGCATAACAATAAACCAAAGTAAATTTTAGGAGGAATTCAAATGGCAAACAAATGGGTTTATCTCTTCAAAGAGGGAAATGCAAGCATGCGTGAACTTCTTGGAGGAAAAGGCGCGAACCTTGCTGAAATGACCAGCTTAGGTCTTCCGGTACCACAGGGTTTTACTATCACAACAGAAGCATGTACTCAGTATTATGAAGATGGACGTCAGATTAATGATGAGATTCAGTCACAGATCAATGAGTACATTGGCAAAATGGAAGAGATTACAGGAAAGAAATTCGGCGATAAAGAGAACCCACTTCTGGTATCTGTACGTTCCGGCGCAAGAGCTTCCATGCCTGGTATGATGGACACCATCCTGAATCTGGGTCTGAATGAGACTGTTGTAAATGTAATTGCTGAGAAATCAGGAAATGCTCGTTGGGCATGGGATTGCTACAGAAGATTTATCCAGATGTATTCTGACGTAGTTATGGAAGTTGGCAAGAAATATTTCGAAGAGCTGATTGATAAAATGAAAGCTGACAAGGGCGTAACACAAGACGTTGACCTGACAGCAGAAGATTTGAAAGAGCTTGCATCTCAGTTTAAGGCTGAATATAAAGAGAAAATCGGTGAGGATTTCCCAGATGATCCGAAGGAACAGTTAATGGGAGCAGTAAAAGCTGTATTCCGTTCCTGGGACAACCCTCGTGCAAATGTATACCGTCGTGACAATGATATTCCTTATTCCTGGGGTACTGCTGTAAACGTACAGAGTATGGCATTTGGTAACATGGGCGATGACTGCGGTACAGGTGTTGCATTTACTCGTGATCCAGCTACTGGCGAGAAGAAACTGATGGGAGAATTCCTGACAAATGCACAAGGTGAAGACGTAGTTGCAGGTGTTCGCACTCCAATGCCAATTGCTCAGATGGAGGAAAAATTCCCGGCAGCATACAAACAGTTTACAGAAGTTTGCGCTACATTGGAAAATCACTACAGAGATATGCAGGATATGGAGTTTACTGTTGAAAATGAAAAGCTCTATATGCTTCAGACACGTAATGGTAAGAGAACTGCTCAGGCTGCTCTGAAAATTGCCTGCGATTTGGTAGACGAAGGCATGAGAACGGAAGAAGAAGCAGTTGCTATGATTGATCCGCGTAACCTTGATACTTTACTGCATCCTCAGTTTGATGCTGCTGCATTGAAAGCGGCAACACCTGCTGGTAAAGGACTTGGCGCTTCTCCAGGAGCAGCATGCGGTAAAGTTGTGTTCTCTGCTGATGATGCTGTGGCATGGGCAGAAAAGGGTGAAAAGGTTGTATTAGTACGTCTTGAGACTTCTCCAGAAGATATCACAGGAATGAAAGCTGCTCAGGGTATTCTGACTGTTCGTGGAGGTATGACCAGCCATGCAGCCGTTGTTGCACGTGGTATGGGAACCTGCTGTGTATCTGGATGCGGAGACATTGCTATGGATGAAGAAAATAAGAAATTCACCTTAGCAGGCAAAGAATACCATGAAGGAGATCCGATCTCAATTGATGGTACGACAGGTAACATTTATGATGGTTTGATTCCTACGGTTGACGCAACGATCGCAGGCGAATTCGGAAGAATTATGGCATGGGCTGATAAATACAGAACCTTAAAGGTTCGTACCAATGCAGATACACCTGCTGATGCTAAGAAAGCACGTGAACTGGGTGCAGAAGGTATTGGACTTTGCCGTACTGAGCATATGTTCTTTGAAGAGGACAGAATTGCTGCGTTCCGTGAAATGATCTGTGCAGATACTGTAGAAGAAAGAGAAGCTGCTCTGGATAAGATTCTTCCCTATCAGCAGGGAGACTTTGAGAAATTATACGAAGCTTTGGAAGGAAACCCAGTTACCATCCGTTTCCTGGACCCGCCATTGCATGAGTTCGTTCCTACTGAAGAAGAAGACATTAAGAAACTGGCAGATGCTCAGGGTAAATCAGTAGAAGATATTAAGGCTTTAATTGATTCCTTACATGAATTTAACCCAATGATGGGACACCGTGGATGCCGTCTTGCAGTTACCTATCCGGAAATTGCAAAAATGCAGACAAGCGCAGTAATCCGTGCGGCAATCAATGTAAAGAAAGCTCATACAGACTGGAATTTGAAACCGGAAATCATGATTCCGTTAATCGGCGATATCAAAGAGTTAAAATATGTAAAGAAAGTAGTAGTAGAGACTGCTGATGCAGAAATCGCTGCTGCTGGTATTGAATTAGAATATGAAGTAGGTACAATGATTGAGATTCCAAGAGCTGCCCTTACTGCAGATGAAATTGCAAAAGAAGCTGATTTCTTCTGCTTCGGTACCAATGACCTGACACAGATGACCTTTGGTTTCTCCCGTGATGACTCTGGTAAATTCTTAGAGGCATACTATGATGCTAAGATTTTTGAGAATGATCCATTTGCAAAACTTGATCAGACTGGCGTTGGTAAGTTAATGGAGACAGCAATTAAATTAGGAAAACCAGTAAATCCGAATCTTCATATCGGTATCTGCGGCGAGCATGGCGGAGATCCTTCTTCCGTAGAGTTCTGCCATAAGATTGGCCTGGATTATGTTTCTTGTTCTCCGTTCCGTGTACCAATTGCAAGATTGGCAGCAGCACAGGCGGCTATTAACAGCAAGTAATACACTGGTAGCGGATGATTTTGCAAAATAAATTTTTCTTCATCGCAAAATTTATTTTTTGCTGAGACGGAACCTAGAACTCAATAGAAATGAATCAAAAAGAGGATCTTGACAGACTGTACTTTCAAGGTCCTCTTTTTCTCTTTTTTGGAGAAGAGAAGGAGAGAATGAGAGAATGGTTTTTCTTTTTTGATGGTGGTGGAGTAAGGCAAAACTGACGACCTTTTGCCATGGTCAGAGAAATTTGCGGACGAATGCAGGAAAATATGCCATTGAAAGATGGCGTGGTTTTAACCCTTAGTGTTTGACGAGAATAAGATATGTGAAAAGCTGAATTGAAAAAAGTGCTTAATATATCAGTATGTTGCGAAATATCATAGAATGTAGGAAAAGGAAGATATCATGGAAAATGAGAAAAATATGGACAATGGATCAAAGACCGTTATTTTTGATATTCAGAAACAAAAAAATGAGTGGAGAAAAAAAGGTTGGTCTATTCCTGATATTAGAGGTGGAAAACAAATATGGTACACGCTGGTAAAGAAACTGGTTGAATTAGTGGATTCAGGGCAGGCATATGATTTAGATTCAGTTCCAGATATTTATGAAATAACACAACCGCAATCATGGCGCACATATGCTGCTTTTCTAAAGGGGGTAGGATTTGTAAGAAATCAAGCAGGACGGTTGATGTTGTCGGAGGCTGGCATGAAGTTTTTAGCAGCGCCAACTCGGAGAAAATTGGCTGATCAGATACAAGATAGATATCGGCTGTTTGGTGAAGTGCTGGACATTCTGGAGACTGAACCGAAAACAGTGGAAGAAGCAGATAAGCAGCTTTGCAATGATTATGGATTGCATTGGAAAAATAAGAGCAATATACACAAACGCATGGATTGGCTAGAGGTACTGGGTTTAATTCAACCGATTGGTAATTATAAATGGGAAGTGACTGATTCCGGGAGAGAGGCGCTAAAGGAGTGGTGTTTGATTAAGCCAGAAGTACTAGAACTTATGAATCTTGAGTCGAACGATATAGAAATTGCTGATCCTCCAGAAGAAATTGCTATATTGCTTCAGCATTTATCTGATTCACCTGAATTGCATAAGAAGAGATGTACATATAATATATGGGTTCCAAGTCCGAATCGTATAGAAAATTTGCGGATTATTATTCAAAGTGCTTCTGATAAAATTACTAAAACAGATTTATTCGGATTTATAGCAAAAAAATTTAATCTGAAATTAAGCAGTGTTGAATCGATGCTGCCGTTTCTAAAAGCATCTGGCCTTTTAGAAGAAGTAGGGCGAAATATTTATGTAGCAACTCCAGCAGCAAAAGCATGGCTGGAAACGGGAAGCGATTTAGATTTTATCAGGATTCTTCATGCAAATATGCGGTTTGTTGGAGAGATGGTTAAAGCCGCTGAATGTGATATTGTTCGTAATGATTTATATGTTCAGGCAAAATTATATGGTTTGAATTCAGAAAAGGCACGTTGGATTGCAGGTTTTTTGCGGGAAGCAGGTTTATTAGAAGAAACTCAGTATCTCCATTTGAAAGCAACACATATAGGAAAGTGTTTTATTGCTGACCTGCCTTTGGCAGAAGCATATGGAGAAGTATCTGAACAAAAGAATACATCTGATGAAATGAAAGTGGTGGTTAGTCACTCACCCAGTAAGCTTGAAGAAGTCTGCAATCGATTACATAACACATCAATGGATCCCAGTGCAGAAGGAAAAGGTTCAGGGGTTGCCTTCGAAGAAGCCATTGCAGATATATTTTGTTTTATGGGTTTTAAAGCTGAGAGAGTCGGCGGATCCGGTGATACGGATGTCGTTGTAAAATGGAAGGATGAGGAAGATAAGTATGTCGTTGCAATTATAGATGGAAAATCTAAATCTGGGGGTCGGGTATCACATAATGATATAAGCGATATTGCATTAGATACACATAAAGAAAAGAACAATGCAGATTATGTGGCAATTGTCGGCCCAGGATTTAGTGATGGTACTATTCGAACTCATGCCAGAAAAAAAGGATTTTCACTTGTTACTGAAAATCAACTAACAGAAATTGCAAGGGCGTCTAAGGAACTTGGCTTGAATTTACAGGAAATTGCACTTACATTTCAAGTACCTGATGGATTATCTCAATTGGAAGATATCATTTCCACGAAAAAAAGAGAACTTGCTATAATATCAGAAGTTGTTTCGAAATTTTTGGGTGAACAGGAGCTGTTAGACGGTCTTTCTCCACGAGACTTATTTTTGCTATTAAGAAGTTCGAATGAGTCCCCATCCTTAGACGAGTTAATCAATGTATTTGAAACGCTTGCCGGAGAGGAAATTGGAATTTTACAAAAGGCTGATGGAAAAGATTCTCCTGAAAATATGAGATACATGTTAAGAGGTGTAGAAAAGACAATTAATCGGTTAAAAGCATTGGCGTCAGCTATTGAAAGGGGAATTCAGGAATAGGAGAAATGGTCTTTGC
Organism: Petralouisia sp.; assembly: GCF_056822245.1. Classification (NCBI taxonomy): domain Bacteria; kingdom Bacillati; phylum Bacillota; class Clostridia; order Lachnospirales; family Lachnospiraceae; genus Petralouisia; species Petralouisia sp. The sequence continues at coordinate 104,699 of NZ_JBQIOP010000007.1, forward strand.
AGTTTAAGGGAACTAAGTTCAATCAGTTCAATAATGTTTTATGATTAGCATAAGAAAGTTGAAGGTAATATGTCTGTGATGGAATAAAACAGTATATGTATTTGCAATGATAAATACTAAAATCATTTGGAGGATATCGTTTGTTACGTGAATTAGAGAAAAATAGCTTATCTGTTCAAATTCTTCGAGAATTGTCTTACAAAAGCAAAATGGAAAGAAGTCTTGTCAATAGCCTGAGGAAATTCAATAAAGAAACCTTATTTCAGGAGGTTTCCGAAATGATTAGATTTTATCAGGAAGCAGATATTTTGGATATAGTGGATTTGGATTACCGGATTAAAAGTGAGGATTCCTGTATACGCAAGTACAATAAATTCTATCCTGATATGCGATTAGAAAAAGTCTTTAATGATATTTTAGGGTTTCGTATGCTGACAGACAGTTATGCAAGTTTGTTAGAGGGGGAAATGCCGGAAGAAGTACGGATTGTCGATATGAGTCATGGAAAAGCGAAAGATGATGGCTATCGAGGAGTGCATATTTATTTTCAGCCTGATCACTTCCATTATCCGATAGAAATTCAGGCAAATACTTACTATGACAGACAGTTGAATAATTGGCTGCATAAATATCTGTATAAAAGGGAATATCCTGATTCTGTAGGCGGGATAATGCGGAGTAAGTACGAAAATGGTAAAATTTTAAGCGAGCAACAATTTGAGGAGGTGCTAAGTTATGTGTTATCTCATTGCGAAAGAATTTAATAAAAAGGGCTGTATTGCAGTAAAAACCAGGCATGGTAAAGCATTGGCGGATTTTACCGAAAAGTTACAAAAACAGATAGGAGAGAACGGTGTGCAGTTGGTGACGATCAGCCGCCCCAGTGCCTATGGAGAATACGAACCTTATGAGATTATGGAAAGTGAGGAAAAGTTTCAGGAGCGTGTTCTGAGTCTGTAGAAAGGGGCAATGATGGAAAAAACTGTTTTGAGTCCTGATTTTACTATAGAAGATATTCATAAGTTAAGAGAATATAATTATGAAGTGACAAAGCATATGACAGACGAGGAACGAATGAATTACTACAATAAGCGAGGAAGAGAAGTTCAGAAAAAATTAGAGAAAATGAAAGCCTTATAATCATTTCAGTACCACAGAATAAATTAGCGGTATAGAGTGTCTCACTGACCGCGATATACCGCACAGGCGGCTATTAACAGCAAGTAATACACTGGTAGCTGTTGTCACAGCAGAAGCTCTATATCCTGCTGGCAGATTATAATTTATCCTGACAGGGCTACAAAAACAGAATAAAAGAGTAAACAGAGGACCTTTTGAGACACACATCTTGCAAGGTCTTCTTCCTTCTTCCCCTTCCTCTAACCTCCCCTAAAAATCCCATCCTCAAAGCCAAGCACTTCACCTTCTTTCCCTTCTCCTTTCCTTGAAAACACTGGATTTCTTTCTTTTTCTAGAGAGAGAAAGACAGTTTCTAAAAGACTGAAAAAGAGTATTCTTTTCTTCCTTCCAGTCCATTGGAAAAACTGGGGTTTCTGAGGATTGTTTCTGGAGAGAAAAAGAACTCATATTTGTTGACTTTAATGTATTTTTTTGTTAAAATGAAAGTGTTCACTTGCATGGAGGTGATAATTTGGATGAAACAAGTCAAAAAATTATAGATGCTGCAATGATGCTGGTAAGAGATAATGGATACGTTGCTACGACAACGAAAGCGATTGCAAAAGCTGCAGGTGTAAATGAATGTACCCTGTTTCGGAAATTTAAGAACAAGAAAGATATTGTGCTGCAAGGTGTAAACCAAGCGGGATGGAGGGCAAATATAACACCAGAAATTTTTGAAAATGTGCAGTGGGATTTGCAGGCAGACATAGAGATGTTTATGAAAGCATATATGGACAGGATGACGCCAGATTTTGTAAATTTATCTATCGGTCTGAGAGCGCCTCAATTATATGAGGAAACGTCTGCCCTCATTATGAAAGTTCCACAGGCTTTTTTATCATCGTTTACGCAGTATCTTAATAAAATGTTTGATTTGGGAAAAATACCAAAAGCAGATTTTGATGCTCTGGCTCTGACAGTCTTTTCATCAACATTTGGCTATGCGTTTTTAAATGCGTCTTTTGGCAATGAATTATCTAAAGTAGAAAAAGATGAATACATAAAAAGCAGTGTGCAAATGTTCATAAAGGGATTGGAACAATAAAAATCGGTACTGCCCTTATGGTAGTACCGAAAAAAATAGACTGAATGCAAGCAAGTACACGCATACGAAAGGAGGAATGTTATTTATGGAAATAACAGGAGCTGAATTATTTGTGAAAGCATTAAAAGAGGAATCTGTTACAACTTTATTTGCTTATCCAGGAGGGCAGGCAATAGACCTGTTTCATGCGTTATATGGAGAAAAGGAAATAGACGTTATTTTGCCACGCCATGAGCAGGGTTTAGTCCATGCGGCAGACGGATATGCCCGTTCCACAGGAAAAGTGGGTGTCTGCCTTGTGACAAGCGGACCGGGAGCCACCAATCTTGTTACTGGTATTGCCACTGCAAATTATGACAGTGTTCCGCTTGTATGCTTTACGGGGCAAGTGCCAACCAGCCTTATTGGGAATGATGCTTTTCAAGAAGTAGATATCGTAGGCATTACAAGAAGCATCAGCAAATATGCGGTAACTGTACGAAAAAGAGAGGATTTGGCAGAAACAATCAGAAAAGCTTTTTATATTGCAAAAACAGGAAAGCCGGGAGTTGTTGTTGTTGATTTGCCAAAGGATGTCCAGAAAGCATATGGCAGCGACAGCTATCAAAAGGAAATTACTGTAAGAGGTTATAAGCCGAATACTTCCGTCCATATGGGGCAATTAAATAAAGCATTGGATATTTTGAGCCATGCGAAAAAGCCTGCTTTTTTGATAGGCGGTGGAGTTAATATTGCCCATGCAAATAAAGAAATGACACAGCTTGTAGAAATGACGGGCGTTCCCGTTATTACAACTATTATGGGAAAAGGGGCAATTCCGACGACAAATGATTTATATGTTGGAAATATAGGCATTCACGGAAGTTATGCAGCCAATTCTGCAATCAGTAAATGTGATGTCCTTTTCTCAATAGGAACAAGGTTCAATGACCGTATTACTGGGAAAATCGAAGAATTTGCAACAGACGCAAAGATTATCCATATAGATATTGATACAGCATCTATTTCCCGTAATATTATTGTTGACGTTCCAATCGTAGCTGATGCGAAAAAGGCAATATGTGCTTTGCTTGAAAAGGCAAAGCCACTACATATTTCAGAATGGACAGATGAAATAAACCGATGGAAAATGGAATATCCAATTGACATGGAAAAAAGCGGTTTGACACCCCAGAGGGTTATACAATCGATCAATGAACTTTTTGAAGACGCTGTTATCACCACCGATGTAGGTCAGAATCAGTTATGGACAACGCAGTTTCTTGATATTGACGAGAATAAGCAAATGTTGACATCTGGCGGCTTGGGAACGATGGGATATGGTTTTCCCGCCGCAATCGGGGCGAAACTTGGCAATCCCCATAAAGATGTAATTGCTATTTCTGGCGATGGCGGTATGCAGATGAACATTCAAGAAATGGCGACTGCCATTGTTTATGAATTGCCTATTATTATCTGTATATTGAATAATGGATATTTGGGGAATGTGCGGCAATGGCAGGAGATGTTTTATGACAGGCGTTATTCGAGTACCTGTATGCGTTATCGTAGAAGTTGTGAAACAGGATGTAATACTCCGAATCGCTACTGTCCAGAATATACGCCTGACTTTATAGCATTGGCAGAAAGCTACGGGGCGAAAGGCATCCGTGTTACAAAACCAGAGAATATAAAAACAGCTTTGATAAGTGCAAAGCAGAATACGAAAACGCCTACGGTTATTGAATTTATCATAGACAGAGAAATCAATGTTATGCCGATTGTTCCGCCAGGGAACTCCCTTAATGACATGATAAAATAAGCCTTGCGGTGGGTTGTGCTTGCACAAGCCAACATAAGGCGCATGAACGCACCAAGACGTTAGTCGAGGTGATTTTGGAAAGTGAGGAAAGTACAGAATGAAAAAGAGATGGATTTGTCTATTTGTAGAAAATGAAATAGGTGTACTTGCCCGTATCACAGGCTTGTTTTCTGGAAAGTCTTATAATTTGGACAGCTTGACCGTTGGGATTACCGAGGACAACACAATATCACGGATGACAATCAGCCTAACCAGCGATGACAGGACTTTTGAACAGATAAAAAAACAATTAAGCAGGAGCGTTGAAGTGATTAAAGTGGTAGATTATACCGATACGCCGCTCCACGTGAAGGAAATTTTATTTGTTAAAGTTAATTATTGTTCGGATGCAGATATATCGGAATTATTTCGTATTTCAAAAGTATTTGGAATTACAGTCATTGATTACGATGGTTCAACGGTTCTTCTGGAATGTACGCAGACAGAGAACAAGAATGATGATTTAATCATCCTGTTGAAAAGAAAGTTTGTGAATAGAATTGAAGTAACAAGAGGGGGAAGTGTTGCAGTTGAATCAGTCAGTATTTCAGAAAGATAACGGCTGTAATGTTTTATGCCAGATAGAAATGAAACAGAACAAAGAAATAAAAAAGTGGGTTTTATGTCCTGCCTGCAATAATAAGACAAGGTTGAAGTTACGAAAAAATACGATGTTAAAATATTTCCCACTATTTTGCCCGAAGTGCAGGCAGGAAACCCTAATTAATGCAGAGAGATGGAATATCTCAATTATTAAAGAGCCAGACGCATAGACGCAGAGCCGATAAATTTGTGGAATAGAAATCACAGTTTATCGGTTCTGTTTTATTTCATAAGGTTTTAAGGCAAACGCCCACCAAATAAAAAAACGAGGTTCGGTGGGCGGTATTGCTATGCCCAAAAAGACTTAACAGACATTCTCCAGACATGTATTAAAGTTTGGAGGGTTTTTTATGTTCTTTTTTCGGGCAGTAATCTATCTGCTCATGCAATGCAGATTTGACTTATACATAGCATATCGAGGAATGGTAGGAAGCCAGTTAAAAAAATCCCTGCTTATGCAACGCTACTTCTCACCATGAAACCAGAAGTAGAATCTCCACTTAACAGAATATATATATCCTATAACCGTAGAGGTCACAGTGCCTTTGCGGTTTTTCTTTTGTCGTTTTTTATCGGAATGTGCCGCTGGGCTGTTTCTGGGTTCATTGCCGCTCCCCGCCCTCTCCATCTGGATTGGTTTTACAGCTGCTAAAGCAATCTTCTTTGAAGAACTATCCGAGCAAGAAGTCGGATTGCGGTTAGGCATAACGCAGAGCGTTGTCAATAAACGCAAAGCCAAAATTCTTGCGAAGCTGAGGAAGATAATGGAAAACAAAATTTAAGGCATTCAGCACCCTTGTTTTTTCCTTTGGGAAAATGAGGGGGCTTTTGTCTGCCCTCTCAATCAATTCTGATTGGAGGAAATAAGGATGGCATACAACCACGGACGGGAGGACAGGAAATGGCATATCTGGAAAGAAGCCGAGGAAAAGATTCTGCATGAGTGCGGCGTTGATGAAAGGGTCATTGAGCAAATCCGCACAGACGACAGGGCAGATTTTAATTCCAACAGGCGGTTTTACCGATGGACAAGCGACTTCGGAGAATCCCTTGAGGAAATAGCGGGCAGGGAGAAACAGGCAGAGATAAGGTCGGTAATGGATTTACTGGATGAGATTGAGAACGAAACTCTGTATCTTGCGTTAGTCACAGTGGACAGGCGTACATTACAAATCGTCGTGCTGAAAATGCAGGGGTATTCCACAAAGGAAATTGCCCCGCTTGTGCATTTGACGACGGGTGCTGTCTATGCAAGGGTGAAAAGTCAAAAATCTTACACTCCGGAATTTAAACAGCAGATCGTGGAGCTGTATCATGCCGGAGGAACCTCGTATCCACAACTGGAACGTGAATATGGCGTAAATCGGAGTACGATTAGCGGTTGGGTAAAGCAGCTTTCCCCTATCAA